>JAZNNL010000116.1:0-14406 GCA_045580245.1 Lachnospiraceae bacterium | reverse complement strand
CAGGGAAGCCGTCCTACAGGAAGCAGACCGGCAGGAAGTAGTGCCCAGGGAAGCCGTCCTACAGGAAGCAGACCGGCAGGAAGTAGTGCCCAGGGAAGCCGCCCCGCAGGAAGCAGACCGGCAGGAAGCAGTGCCCAGGGAAGCCGTCCCGCAGGAAACAGACCGGCAGGAAGCAGTGCCCAGGGAAGTCGCCCCGCAGGAAGCAGACCGGCAGGAAGCAGTGCCCAGGGAAGCCGTCCTACAGGAAGCAGACCGGCAGGAAGTAATGGTCAGGGAAGCCGTCCCGCAGGAAACAGACCGGCAGGTAATAGTGCCCAGGGAAGCCGTCCTACAGGAAACGGCACAACCGGAAGCAGTACCCAGTCTGTGAAAACAACAGGAATGGTTGAAACAAATCATGATATCACAGAAACAGACAGTTTTGCTGTAACAGAAGGAGCAAGACCTGCAACCACCAGACCTTCTGCGCCTGTATATGAAGGCACTTTAGAAAAGCAGGCAAGAGCTGATGTGGAATCAAGAAACCTGGAACAGGCAACTGCAGAACCCAGGACCCATCAGGCACGCAATTTTATGGTGGATGATGATGACGAGTTCGAATTTGAATTTTTAAATTGGGACGGTACAGAAGAAAAATAAGTAAAGCACACCCCGCAGAATCGATATGACCGGGCAGGTAAACCGGGACATATCAGATGTTGCGGGGTGTTTTTTTGCACAGAGGGAATTCTTATAAAAAATTCATTAAATTCTATCCGAAAATATTGACTGAAATTCTAATTGTGATAATATGTGTATAACAGATGGAAAAGGGAGGGCATATTGTGATAATCGAGATAGATTTTAACAGTGATGAAGCGTTGTATCTACAGGTACGCAACCAGATAATTCTGGGAATTGCCACCTCACGTTTTCAGGAGGGCGAGCAGCTTCCGTCTGTGCGCCAGCTCGCAGAAACCATCGGTATCAATATGCATACGGTAAATAAAGCGTATACGGTATTGAAACAGGAAGGGTATGTCAAGGTGGACCGGAGGCGGGGAGCCGTGATTGCGGTGGATGTAAACCGTATGCAGGCACTGACAGAGTTGCGTGGCGAGTTGCAGGTTTTATTGGCAAAATGCAGTTGCAGGAATATTTCCAAAGAAGAAGTTCATGCTTTGATTGATGAAATATATGAGAATTATGGAGGACGTTGTTAATGCAGGCACAGTTTACTGACAAGGCGAAAGCGGCACTTTTACTGGCAGAAAAAACAGCGAAAAAATTAAGACAGGGCTATGTTGGTACAGAACACATTTTAGTAGGTCTTATGAAAGAGAGAACCGGTGTTGCTGCCAGAGTTTTATATGATAACGGTGTAAATGAAGTACAGGTTATGGAAATTATTAAGGACTTGATTTCCATGGACAGCCCGGTGGTGATAAAGGACAGGGAATCTTACTCACCCAGGGCATTAAAGGTTTTGGAAGAAGCCCATAAGCAGGCAGAACGTTTCGGTGAAAAGCTGACGGGTACGGAACACATTCTGATGGCACTGATAAAGGAAGGCGAGAATGTGGCAGTACGTCTTTTAAATACCATCGGAGTATCTACCCAAAAAATTTATGTGGATGTATTAATTGCGATTGGCGAGGATGGCGGTTTATATAAAGAAGACCTTGCCAAAAATAAACAGGGCAAAAAGCAGGCCTCCACTTTGGCACAATATAGCCGTGATTTGACAGCGCTGGCAAAGGAAGGGAAGCTTGACCCGGTAATCGGCAGGGAAGAAGAAATCCGGCGCGTGGTACAGATTCTCAGTAGAAGAACGAAGAACAACCCCTGTCTAATCGGTGAACCCGGTGTAGGGAAAACTGCAGTTGTGGAAGGGCTTGCTTTGCGGATTGTATCCGGAGATGTTCCCTTTACAGTCCGTGATAAAAGAGTTTTGACGTTGGATTTATCAGGGATGGTTGCAGGCAGCAAATATCGTGGAGAATTTGAAGAACGAATTAAGAAAGTAATAAAAGAAGTGATAGAGGATGGCAATGTGATTCTGTTTTTGGATGAGTTGCATACCATTATCGGTGCAGGTGGTGCAGAAGGGGCTATTGACGCCTCCAATATATTGAAGCCTTCTCTTGCAAGAGGAGAGATTCAGCTAATCGGTGCTACCACCATATCCGAATATCGGAAATATGTGGAAAAAGATGCCGCACTGGAACGCCGTTTCCAGCCTGTAAACGTAGAAGAACCGGGCGTAGAAGAAGCAATCCGTATTCTTACCGGTATCAAACAAAAATACGAGGAGCATCATAAAGTCATTATTTCTGCAGAAGCCGTAGAAGCAGCGGTAAAGCTTTCTGAACGGTATATTAATGACAGAAATCTGCCTGATAAAGCCATTGATTTAATTGATGAGGCGGCTGCTGCGGCACGTCTGCAAACAAGTAAAGTACCTGAGAAACAACAGGCGTTGTTGGAAGAAATCCATATGAAAGATGTACAGATTGAGCGTTCCATCCGTATGGAGAATTTTGAACAGGCAGGCGAATTAAAGCGGGAACAGGATGTGCTGATTAAAAAATACGAGCGCATGAAGAGACGCTTTGAAGAGCAGGAAGAAAACAGGGAATATGTGGTAGGCGAAAATGAAATTGCGGAAGTGGTTTCCATGTGGACGAAGGTCCCCGTAAAGAAATTGGCTGAAAAAGAAAGTGAACGTCTGCTAAAGTTGGAAACCGTACTGCATAAGCGTGTTATCGGTCAGGAAGAATCCGTAAAAGCGGTGGCCAGAGCCATGCGCAGAGGCCGCGTGGGCTTAAAAGACCCCAACAGACCCATTGGTTCCTTCCTGTTTTTGGGACCTACAGGTGTAGGAAAAACAGAACTTTGCAAGGCCTTGGCAGAAGCCATGTTTGGCTCCGAAAATGCCTTGATTCGCGTGGATATGTCAGAATATATGGAAGGACATTCCGTATCCAAAATGATTGGTTCCCCACCCGGATATGTAGGATTCGAAGAGGGAGGACAGCTTAGCGAAAAAGTGCGTCGCAATCCCTATTCCGTAGTGCTTTTTGATGAAATAGAAAAGGCACACCCGGATGTGTTCAACGTGTTGTTGCAGGTGCTGGATGATGGTCATATTACCGATTCCAAGGGGCGTAAGGTAAGTTTTAAGAATACGGTGCTGATTATGACCTCCAACGCAGGTGCCCAGAGGATTGTAGATCCTAAGAATCTGGGATTTGCCACAGAAAGTAACGAGCAGAAAGACTACGAAAAAATGAAGAGTGGTGTGATGGAAGAGGTAAAGAAACTCTTTAAGCCGGAATTTATCAACCGTATTGATGAAATCATGGTATTCCATCAGCTTACCAAAGCCAATATGAAAGAAATTGTAACACTGCTTGCGAACAATTTATCCAAACGGTGTGAAACACAAATGGATATCAGGTTAAAGATTTCCCCTGCACTCAAAGAGCATCTGGTAGAAAAGTATGCAGACCGCAAGATGGGTGCAAGACCTTTGAAAAGAGCGATACAGTCCGTGGTGGAAGATGCTTTGGCAGAAGAGATTTTACAGGGGAAAATCAAACAGGGCGATACGGTAACTGCAGGATTCAAGGCTGGAAAGGTCACATTTACCGTGGCAGAAACAGCATAGTAATTATATGGATTGCCGACAGGCATATTAACCGGGATACGGTAGAAAAAATCTATAGAAAACAATCATTTTTTAGTGGAAAGTAGTGTCCGAATATATTATACTATTAGTATACTTATGGGGATAACCCTGAATTCAGGAGGAATTACAAATGGCAATCGTAGCAGAATTACTTCGTGCAGAAGAAAACGGTGCAATCAGCTTTGGGAATCATACTTTGACAAAGAAGACAAAGGTAGAGGATTTTGCCCATGCAGGAGATTTATACAAAGTAAAAACATTCAACGAAATCACCAAATTGGAGAAGAACGGTATGTTCTTATATGAATCCGTACCCGGTACTTCTGTTATCGGTTTTACTGAAACTGATAACGGTGTAGAATTTGTGGTAGAGGGTGCAGAAGATGCACAGCTGACCATTGGATTGAAGGAAGACACCGAATACGAAGTGTTTGTTGCAGAAAACAATATCGGAAAAATGCATACAGGATTTGGCGGTAAGCTGAGCCTGAGTGCAGAACTGGCAAATGCCGGCGAAGTAGCGGTAAAGGTAGTGCAGAGCTTATAAAAGTGAATGCAAATGTATGATGACGCACAGAGGCTGCAAGGTACTCTGTGCGTTACTTTTAAGCGGAATGTGAGGAAATATGGCAAAAACCAAGAAAACAACAAGCTTTTTTTGTCAGAATTGCGGACATGAGTCACCTAAGTGGATGGGACAGTGTCCGGGATGTAAAGAATGGAATACTTTTGTGGAAGAAACCGTAAGTGCAGCAGCTAAAAAGAGCGGTGCGGCAGCAGGCATAGGTGTTCGTCAGACGCCGGTGATTTTATCGGAAATAGAGATGAAGGAAGATGACCGCGTATGTACCGGCATCCGTGAGCTGGACCGTGTGCTGGGAGGCGGTATTGTAGCAGGAAGCCTGACCTTGGTAGGGGGTGACCCCGGCATCGGCAAATCCACCCTGCTTTTGCAGATGTGCCGACATTTAGCCGCAGAGGGACACAAAGTACTTTATATTTCGGGAGAAGAGTCTCTAAAACAGATTAAAATGCGTGCAGAACGTATCGGTACTTTTACGGATAATCTGTTTTTGTTATGTGAAACCAATTTGGATATTATAGAGGAAACCATCCGCAAATATCAGCCGGAAACCGTGATTATTGACTCTATCCAGACCATGTACAGTGAAGCTGTATCCGCTGCCCCCGGCAGTGTTTCCCAGGTGAGGGAGGCAACCGGTCTGTTTTTACAACTGGCAAAGGGATTGGGCGTATCTATCTTTATCGTAGGTCATGTGACCAAAGAAGGTACCGTTGCAGGTCCCAGAGTCTTAGAACATATGGTAGATACTGTGCTTTATTTTGAAGGAGACAGACATGCATCCTACCGTATTTTGCGTGGCGTAAAGAACCGTTTTGGCTCCACCAATGAAATCGGCGTATTTGAAATGAAAGAGGAGGGACTGACAGAAGTAGAAAATCCTTCTGAATTTATGTTAAGCGGACGCCCTAAGGATGCAAGCGGGTGTGTGGTTGCCTGCTCGGTAGAGGGAACCAGACCTTTGATGATAGAAATCCAGGCGCTGGTGTGCCATAGTAACTTTGGTATTCCCCGTCGCCAGACCACCGGTACGGACTTTAACCGAGTCAATCTGTTAATGGCAGTGTTGGAAAAACGTCTGGGCTTACAGATGGGAAATTGTGATGCTTATGTAAATATTGCGGGAGGTATGAAAATTACAGAGCCTGCAGTGGACTTAGGCATGGTACTGGCGATTGTATCCAGCTTTAGAAACCGTCCTATCGATGAAAAAACCGTAGCCTTCGGAGAAGTAGGCCTAAGCGGTGAAGTGCGTGCTGTCAGCCTGGCGCAAAAGCGTGTGCAGGAAGCACAGAAGCTGGGTTTTACTACCTGTATTCTTCCAAAAGCGAATTTGGAAGGACTGAAGGATATGAAAGGTATCAAACTGGTAGGCGTATCCGGTGTACAGGATGCAATAGCGTATATTGATTAGAATCGTTAGAAAACAGTGATTTTGTATGTTACAATCCGGCAAGTAAAAAAATATAATAAAAAATGTATTTTTTACTTGCCTTGTGGCATACTAATATGTTATAATACAATTCGTTGATGAGATAGAAACCTCTTCAATAACTGAATATAGGGGAATAGTACAGCGGTAGTGCGGCGGTCCCCAAAACCGTAAACGGGGGTTCGATCCCCTCTTCCCCTGCTGAATGAGAAGTCGAGAACAGAATTGTTTTCGACTTTTTTGGTATATGGTGATATAATAAATGCTACAGATAAGTAGTTATCCGGAGGAATAGCAATGAAACTTAGACCTTATGAAAAAGCAGATGCCACCTATATCAGGCAGTGGATTACTTCAGAAAGAGTGCATGCCATGTGGAGTGCCGGGAAGCTTGCTTACGGTTTCGATGAAAAGGAATTGCAGGTACTTTTGGATACAGAGGCAGTCACCTGGCATCAGAAGGTGTTTATGGCGGTCTCCGATGAGGGAATCCCCATAGGTTCTTTTTGTATGAACATTAATAAAGAAGATAACAGTGTATTTATGTGCAGAATTATTGTAGACGGAAAAGAACGGGGCAAGGGATATGGTTTTCAAATGATTACAGAAGCACTGCAGTATGCGTTTCATATATTGAATGCAGAATGTGTGAGACTATCTGTCTTTGATTGCAATATGCCTGCCAGAAAAACCTATGAAAAGGCAGGGTTTCAGGAAGAGTCTTTTTGTGCAGATGCATTTACTTTTGAGGGAGAAACCTGGGGCAGGTACATCTTAAAAGCAGAGTGCTGTATCGGGGGTAAAATGGACGGTGTGCCTGTAAATTAAGGTGCTGCAAACAACGGTAATTTGTGTGGCAGGAAAAGAAAGGTGTTTTATGAGAGTATATAGTAGAAATGATATGGTAAAAGCAGGATGCAATGACTGCAAAGGATGTTCAGATTGTTGCAGAGGAATGGGAGATACGATTTTATTAGATCCGCTGGATTGTAAAATGTTATCGGAAGGATTTCAAAAAACATTTGAAGAATTATTAAACGGGATTATAGGGTTACATGTAGAAGAGAGTATTATACTGCCTCACATGCAGATGACTGACGGAAACAGTCAATGTGTATGCTTAAATGAAGAGGGAAGATGCAGTATCCATTCTTTCAGACCGGGATTGTGCAGACTTTTTCCTTTGGGACGCAGCTATGAAGAGGGAAAACTACAGTATTTTCTGCTGGAGGCCTGTCCGGCGCAAAATAAAACCAAAGTAAAAATTGAAAAGTGGCTACAGATGCCGGAGATGGCTAAATATGAAAATTATCTGACAGAGTGGCACTTTTTGTTAAAAGATTTCAGGCAGAAAGCCCTGGAATTGCAGGCTATTCAGGGAGAAGAAGCAGCCGGTGCACAGGAAACCATTAAAAGTATGAATATGCTTTTACTACAGGTTTTCTATATGACGCCCTATGAAAACGATATTGACTTTTATAGTCAATTTGAAGAGAGGCTGGAGAAAGTGCGCAATGCATTTTAGAAGGCGAATACCTATTGACAAAATTTTTTATACATTTAACAAAATTAAGGGTTGACATATAAGGTAAAAGAAGATAAAATAAATCTTGCTTGCGGAAGTGCTGGAATTGGCAGACAGGCTAGATTCAGGTTCTAGTGTTGGCAACGACGTGAGGGTTCAAGTCCCTTCTTCCGCATCTGAAAAGAAAAGCTTCAGGCTATGCCTGAGGCTTTTTCTTTTTTGTACCGCATTGCTTTCTTTATACATTATGTAATATAATAATATGTAATAAAAGCAATTGGGGTATTACTGATGACAAATAATAACATACAGGCAGATAAGCACATAGACGTTTTGGACGGCGTGCGTGCAGTAGCAATGCTTTTTGTGGTGTGGTTTCATTTCTGGCAGCAGACGTGGCTGACACCCTATATAAATTTACCTGCCGGAATTACGAATATTACACGTTATATTGGGATTACAAGTATTGAGTTACATAGCTTTGTGCGGTACGGTTTTGTTTTTGTGGATATGCTGATTTTACTCAGTGCGTTCTGCAATTTTTATCCGTATGCCAGAGCAATACTTCTGGGGGAGACCTGGCCGGATACGAAAACTTTTTATAAAAAGAGAATTGCCCGTATTTTGCCGTCGTATTATATGGCACTGTTGGTGATGTTAATTGTGATGCTGGCAGAAGGTACCGCATTTAGCGGAGCGGTGTGTAAAGACTTTTTTGCCCATATATTTTGTATAGCACCGTTATTTCCCGAGACGTACATAAGTCCTTATTTTAACGGTGTACTGTGGACGGTACAGATTGAAATGCTCTACTACATCGTCATGCCCCTTTTGGCGAAGGCTTTCCGAAAATGGCCGGTAATCACCTGTGTAGGACTGTGGGGAATCGGTATTGTTTCGGCAAATTATATTGTTGGCAATCATGCAGATGCTATCAGGTATTGTGGTAATCATATATTGACCTTTGCCGGCTGTTATGCCAATGGAATGTTGTTGGCAGTGTTGTATATAACCATTAAAAAGAAGAATTTGGAGAATATTTATACCCGTCTTACCGCAACGATTGCAGCATTTTGTTGTATCCTGCATTTAAACGGAATGCTGAAGGACTTGGGTAGCGGTGAATTGCAGATAGTACAGTTGCAACAGCGGTTTGAATTGTCCTTAGTATTTTCGGTGTTTTTGTTAGCCTTACCCTTTGCCTGCAAAGCGGTAAAGTGGTTATTTTCTAACAAGGTTGTTACGTTTTTAGCAGTAATCTCCTATAATTTGTACATTTGGCATCAATACATTGCCGTAAAACTAAAAGAGTACCGCATCCCTTACTGGGAGGGAGATATCCCACCCAATCAGACCGGTGATAAGGTCTGGATGTGGCAGTATCAGATTTTGATAGTGGCAGTTTCACTGATAGTAGCAGTACTTTTAACGTATTTTTTTGAAAGACCTGTGGCAAGGAGGATTTTAAAATGGCACTTCCCGATTTTAAGAAAACCGAACAAGACAAAACAGTGATTCCCGAATGGGCAAAGTATATGAAGGAAGGGGAATTTATCAGTTATTCTACTACCTACACCAGTAAAATATATTTTGACCTCTTTGATAAGTATACTTATCCCTGTGAAGAATCAGGTGATATTACATACTATGTGTATGACCCTGTAAAACATGGTGCAGACCCTAAAGGCATATATCCGGTGCTTATGTGGCTGCATGGTGCCAGCAATTCCCTGATGGGAGAAGGATGCATTATGTGTTGCGGTGCAGAACAATATGCTTCCCCCAAGTACCAGGAGGATATGGGCGGAGCGTATATTATCGTACCACTGGCTAATGAAAAAAGAGAGGATACAGGTAGAATACTGGGTACATGGGCACCGGTATATTCCAAGCCCATTAAGGCGATTTATGATAAGGTTTGTGCGGACAATGCAAAGAATATCGGAAAGAAATTTGTGATGGGTGCATCCTCCGGCGGTTATTTTACGTGGCAGCTTTTGGAAGATTACGGTAATTATTTTGATGGTGCGATACCTATTTCTTCGGGGTATATGCCGAGTGATGAGGCACTTGATAAAATCGCGGAAAGCGGAGTACAGCTTTTGATAGCCCACGGAAGACATGATGAGATGGCAACCTTTGAAGAGTGCGTGGAGCCGTATTTGGAAAAGCTGGCACAGATAAAGAATTGTATTTGTTTCTTCCCGGAATGGGTATACAATGGTGATGGCGGTTTGTCCTCGGTATTTTACGGTTTTGAAATGGGACAGCATTGCATGATTAACTGGGTACAGAATAACCTGATGTTTGACAACGGTACACCTGCGGATGAGAGATTACCGGGTGGTGTAACCGGTTGGATTCGCAGTATTTGTCAATAGATGCGGTAGAAATGAAAAACAGGCGACAGAAAAATCTGTCGCCTGAAGTGTTTTAATCGGTTTAGAAAAGACTGTTAAAAATATTACCTGCAGAGTAGTTATTGGAGTAAGCACCGGTAAAATCATAGGTATTTGCTTTTGCAGCTTCATTGTCCGCTGCAAAGTTAATCAAAGAAGACTGTGCGGATACTCTGTAAGCATAAGAGTTATGTCCGTTAAACAACGCTTTTACATCTGCCATATCTGCTTTCATAAAAGTATCTTTATCAATGGACAGAGAATTGTCTTCGCCGATGGTAATACCAACTTTTGCAAGAGCTTCTTCGTTGTTTGCGGTCGCCTGCACCATATTGGCGGTTCTTTGCAGAATAGAAGTACTGTTTACTTTGTCAGAAGCATTTAAAACGGAATTGTAATCTTCCACAAAAGAAGATACGGACTGATAAGCTTTGTCTGTTACGGCCTCTTCTGCAAAAACAGATTCCTTACCGGTTTTAAGCAATGCATCTGCGGATTCTTTTAAAGAGTCGGTAGAACTCTGCATGCTTGCCAAAGTCTTTGTGGTATCGGCACTGGTAGAAGTAGTCTGCGCAGGTTTCTTTTCTGCGATAGAAGATACCTCATTGCTGTCACCATCCTTCATATTGAAGTAGGCTTTCATCAACTTGCCGTAGCTGCCGTTTTTGATGCTGGCATAATCTGATAAGAAGTTCAGATTACCTAAAGAAGAATTCCTGTTGGTATTTAAACTGTTAAATAAATAAGAATAATCATTTTTTGCTGAGATATTAATACTCATAAGCGCTCCCATCTGCGTGAAATACACGCTTTATGTGCGGGAGTGTGAATCTGCATTCACACTTCACTCCTTGTGAAATAGCGGCATCCGTGCCTAAGTTACAATAAAAAAATGCATAAAAACCTATCTTTGTACTGTAAGTATACCAAATATCGGTATTTTTGGCAAGTTATTGAAGTGAAAATCCGGACATTTTTCAAAAATAGATGTTGACTTTTGGGTCTATAGATGATATTATCATCTTTGTTCGGTACAAATTGAATACCCGAAATGCGGAAGTGCTGGAATTGGCAGACAGGCAAGACTAAGGATCTTGTGTTGGTTACAACGTGTGGGTTCAAGTCCCATCTTCCGCATTAAGTTTTTAAGAAAAAGCCTTGAATATTCAAGGCTTTTTTGCTGTCTAAAATTAAAATTTTTTGTTACACTTTGTTACACCGCCTTTGAACCCAGAACTTTGGCGAAAACATCGGCTTTTGCTGTAAGTGGTTTTACAGAGTGAATATAATATCTTTGAGTTGTTGAAATTTCCTTATGACCTGCAAAATCGGAAATCATTCTATCTGGTAAAAGTCCGCTATCATGTAATTCAGAGATACAAGTTTTGCGAATTGCATGGTTTCCGCTTGGCTTACCAGAGATAATAAAGCGGTCTTTTTCATTTCTTACGCCGTTACACCTACGAAGTACATTATTCACAGCATATTCATGCATTCTTTCGCCAGACTTACTAACAAAGATATAATCTTTATCGCTTCGCCCATTGGTTTTGTTTTCATCAAGAGCCATTTTAATATACTTTTTGGCGTCTGGTGTCAAAACCAAAGTTCTAATGCCAGCATCTGTTTTTGGATGTGCAACAACCTTATAACCATTTCTATGAATTTTTCCGTCTTTATCTCTGCGATAATCTTTAATCTCACCACGAGTAATATGAATAGTGTCTCCGTCAATATCACTTTCACGAAGTGCCACAAGTTCTCCAATACGAAGTGCAAGATTAAAATTAAGACAAATAGCCAAATAAGCAGTGTTTCTAGTTTTTTCAAACTGTGCAAGTGCTTCTTTAATTACTTGGCTTTTGGTGTCAGCAGAATAAATAATTTCGGCTTCTGGCTTTACTTCTGGTTCAGCAAAAGCATTCTTTGTTAGAAACTTAATTTGACGAGGAATATTTATTTGTACTATATTGTTATCAATACAATAATCATAAAGTTGGTTTAACAACCCTTTGATTTCCAAATATTTCTTCTTGGTCAGCTTTCGTTCATCAATTATAGTTAATAGCCATCTTTTAATCGTTCCAGCATTCATAGTAGAAAGATGTTCTTTTATGATAGTGCTGTCTTTAAAATATGTGTTCCAAACCCATTGTAATTTATTTGCTGTTCCCTTCTCACAAGACAAGTATTTTTCTTTGATGTAATTAGGATAGATAGCCTCCAAAGTGTCGGTTTCTTCTTCCCTTGCTTTGTAAAAATCAACTATGAAATTTTCAAGGTTCTCTAATGTGGCTTTTGCTACAAGTTTCCCGTATTTGCTTCCGTCTGGGAGTTTCGTTTTCCAGCGTCCGTCATTAGCCTGCCACACTTTATAATTTTCTTTGTGCTGTTTTAAGATTGTATTTCGTTTCATAAATTCATCAACCGCTTTCAGCACATCATCTCTATTAAGATTATCTCTCTTAGCAAGATTATTCAATAGTTCAATTACAACTTCATCATTATTTAATTGTTTCTGGTTCATAAGCAACCTCCTTAAAAAAGGTGCTAATCGCTGTCAGTTTGCAAGGCTGACAACACGATTAGAAGTTATGAACCCGTGCACGCGTTCTTGTTACAAGATGATTGTAGCACCCTCGATAATTGAGAATTTGGGCTCGAAAATTGATTACAGCACCTTGCACAAAAACATTTTCAAAATTAAAAAGAAAAGGGTATAGGGAAATTTTCTACTTCAAAAAGAACAAAAAGTTTGTGAAATATTTTTTTCAAAAACTATTGACAAGTTTTTGACCCCAAAAAATAATCAATTTTCTAGCCATTTTCAGTCTAAAAACACCCAAATATTTGCATAAAAATAGGCAAGGACTAAGCCTTGCCCTACCGCCATCAAAATGCACCGAGCCACTTCGTGACATGCTGCATTTTTCAGTTGGTGTAATTATCTGGTGCGTTCCCTTTCTTCTAATAGTTCTTTCGCCTTTCTTATGTTCCTTTCTTCCAATTCTTTGGCTTCAACAAGTAGATGATTGTAATGGTCTGCTAGTTTGTTGTATTCGTCAGCCATTTTATCTAATTTCTTATCAAGTTCTTTCTTTTCTTCTTCCATTTTCTTTTTATATTCTTTGGCGTTAAGTCCTGCCACTTTTCCAGATGTGCCTCTTTCAATATCAAAACCATGATGTTTAAGCACAAGCGGTAATTTGTCATGAATGGAAGTAATAAAATCCCTTGTGATTAAGGTTTTGGAAGATAAACGATTGTCGTCTGTTATCAAAAGTATGTCCGCATGTAGATGGATGCCACCTTCGTCGCAGTGAGCAACCGCAAGAACTACATTTCCATTTGTTCTAGCGTTCATGTATTGAATGATAAGTGAATTGTATCGGTCTAATTCTTCAATAGGAAATTCCGCAGGAAAAGAAAAGATACATTCACATATCCAATTACTATCACTACGCACACGATTACCATTAGCAATCACTTCTTTGTGTATGCGTTTCTTACAATGTGAATAAAGAGTTTCTTTTGGTTCTACATATATGCGGTTTAGGTGTGTGCGTTCTGGGTCAATGTCTGGATTGTCATAGTTTTTGTTTAATCTGCGGTTGTGCTTATCCAATCCAAATAGAGCACCGCTTTTATAGTTTTGACAATGAAACGAAAATAAAGCCATCTCAATTCCCTCCCCTCATAATGCCAATGACAAGACCGCCGAAGCTTTTAAATCTTGTCAAAGGCATAAGCCCCTAGACCTAATCAGATTAGGTCTTTTCGGGGCTTTTGCCTTATCGTTCTTCATCATCAAAATTAGGGCGGTGGTATTTTTCAACCATTTCGCCAAATTGTTCCGTTCCGCTTTCTGTTGCGGTTGGTTTCTTTTTTGCGTCTGCACATTCTTGAAATGCTTGGGCAAGTATTTCATCTAATGTTGGACCTTTTCTTTCTTCTTTCAAAATAATCACCTCCTCAAAGCAAATATGTTGGTTGCGGTGATCCCACAATTTCAAAAAATGGCTATACAGACTAAACACAAGCAAGCCAGAAAAATCATGCTTTATATACCAATAAAAATAATGTGCCTGCGTGTTGTCTTACTTGTCATAGACAACACTTTGGGCGGAATTCTAGGAGGTATGATATGGCTACACTATTTGATTTGATATGTGAGCAACATGAAAAGAAAGAAGAATTTAAAAACAAGATTGTAGAGAAAAGATTACAACAGAAGAATTTGAAAAGGATTGTTAATTACAATGTGAAGCACACCACCTATTTCAACAAAGAAGAATACATTTTGTATAGTTTCCCAATCGTAACCAACTTTGTAAGTAAGAAAAAGCAAGTAGAATACTTTATCGGTGCAGACGGAAAAGAATACAATTTGGAAACTGGTGCAATCCGTTCCCAAGAAAGTATTGAAATAAGTGCGGTTTCTAGTTTGAAACGAACCAAAAAGAAAATCTATGAATATGCATTTGCAAATGATTGGAGTGGTGGTTGGTTCTTCACTATCACTTTTGACCCTGAACAAGTGGATAGTTTTAACTATGAAGAATGTTATAATCGTGTCTATCAGTTCTTGAAGAATGTAAAAGACCAGAACCCAGAGTTTAAATATTTGTTTGTTCCAGAATTGCACAAGAGCAAGCGTTGGCATTTTCATGGTATCGGCGTAAATTGTGATAAGTTGAAATTTGAAAAGAGTGGCATTGTTAAAAATGGGAAAGAAATCTATAACATCAATAAGCGTAGTTTCAAATATGGTTTCACTACCGCCACCAAAATAGAAAG
>JAZNNL010000115.1:0-7449 GCA_045580245.1 Lachnospiraceae bacterium | reverse complement strand
TTGTTGTTTGCGGCCTTAACCAGTTCTTCTGCTTTTTCTACGATATCCCTCTGTCCGTTTAATATCATACGGATTTCTTCATCCTCAAGCATATTGGTCAGACCGTCAGAACACATTAATACAATTTCCCCCGGTTTTAATTCCACATCAAAGAAATCAATCTCTACTTTTTCTGAGGCACCGATGGCCCTTGTGATGATATTTTTGTCAGGATGGTTACGGGCAGTTGCTCTGTCAATACCGCCCATTCTTACCATTTCCTCCACAAGGGAATGATCTCTGGTAATCTGCGTAATTTTCTCCCCTACTACATACAGTCTGGAATCGCCTACGTTGGCAACTCTTAAATATTTCCCCATGCAGGTAGCGGCTACCACAGTAGTCCCCATACCTTCCATATCCGCATTCTCACTGGCAAGCTTAATAACCCCTTCATTGGCTACCTCAATGGCATGCGCCAGTATTTTTTCGGGATTTACCTCAAAAGAAGCGGCAATTTCTTTTACAATAGTTTCTACTGTATATTTGGAAGCGTAATCGCCTGCATTATGTCCCCCCATACCGTCTGCCACAATAAATACATTGGGCAGATTTCCTACAGGTCTTTCTGATGTATAAACATAATCCTGATTCAGTTTTCTTCTCTTTCCTATGTCAGTTATGGAAAACGTCTTTAACACCGTCTGTCTCCTTATTTGCAAGTATATGTCTTCTACGAAGCTGTCCGCAGGCACCATCAATGTCCCGCCCCATTTCTCTTCTTATTGTACAGTTTATTTTGTTTTTTTCAAGTTTATTTTTAAAGGCGTCAATTCTGCGGGCCTCTGATTGTACAAAATCCCGCTCTTTAATGGGATTTACCGGAATCAGATTGATATGACAGCATAAAGGAGCTGCCAGCTCTATAAGGCGTCTTGCATCCTCATCCGTATCATTGACACCTCCAACCAGACTGTATTCAAACGTAATCCGGCGTCCGGTCTTTTCAAAATAGTTACTGCAGGCATCCATAAGCTCTGCAATACTGTATTTATTGGCTATGGGCATCAGTTCTCTGCGTTTTTCATCGTTAGATGCATGCAGGGACAATGCTAATGTAATCTGCAGTTTTTCCTCTGCCAGTTCATACATTTTCGGTACCAGACCGCAGGTGGATACCGTCAGATTGCGCTGGCTGATATTTAAACCGTTCTCATCCGTTAATATCCTGATAAAACGCAATAGGTTATCATAATTATCCAGGGGCTCTCCCGTTCCCATTACCACCACATTGG
This sequence comes from Lachnospiraceae bacterium, assembly GCA_045580245.1. Lineage (GTDB taxonomy): Bacteria > Bacillota > Clostridia > Lachnospirales > Lachnospiraceae > Acetatifactor. Next base: position 6,175 of record JAZNNL010000115.1, on the reverse strand, counting down.
AAACCCGCTCACCGGTCAATAAGGTAATGGCATATATCTGGTCCAGCATCTCCGCTGCAGTTAAATTTCTCTCCAGTCCGTCCAGTGTAGAGGCACAGAACTTACATCCCATCCGACAGCCCACCTGTGAAGAAATACACACAGAGTTGCCGTGCTTGTATCTCATAAACACGCTTTCCACTACATTGTCATCGGATAGTCTAAACAGAAACTTCTTTGTTCCGTCCAGTTTGGACTCCTGTACGTCGATGGCTTCCAAAGCCGTATATTCATAAGTATTCCCACATTTTTCCCTGAAATCCTTAGAAAGGTTACTCATTTCCAAAAAACTGCGGGCAAGTTTTTTATGCATCCATTCATAACACTGCTTTGCCCTGAATTTCTTTTCTCCCACGGCTTCCATCTCTGAAACCAGTTCGTTAAGTGTCATGGATTTTATGTCTTTTTTCGTCATGGTTGTTCCTTCCGTTATACCTATACCGGTTTTTTAAACCTGGCAAAGAAAAAGCCGTCCGTATCATGTACATGGGGCAAAAGCTGCAAATATCCTTCTTTAGCCGTATCCGTTCCGGGCAGTTTTTTTACATATTGCTCCACGGAATCCGGTACCAGTCCCAATTCTCTATTTATAAATGCCACCATCTCCTCGTTCTCGGAAGGGTTGATGGTACAGGTACTGAACAACAAGGTACCTCCCGGCTTTACATAGTTAACCGCCTGTTTTAATATACTTTTTTGTAAAGTTACTATCTCCGCAAGAGACTCTTCTTTTTGGCGATACTTAATATCACGCTTTTTACCCATAACGCCTAAACCGGAGCAGGGCACATCCGCCAAAACCACGTCTGCCCATTCCGCCATAGAATCATCCGCCACGGTAGCGTCAAACACTTTTGTACGGATATTGGTCAGTCCCATGCGTTCTATGTTTTCTTCGATACTTTCCACTTTAAATTCGGAAACGTCTCTGGCCTCCACCAGACCATTCACTCCTGCATATGTAGCTGCCAACATGGACTTCCCGCCGGGGGCAGCACAAATATCCAGTACCTTGTCACCCTCTTTGATACCCGCCGCCGCTACCGCTAACATAGAACTTGCATCCTGAACCGTAAACTTTCCTTCATAAAAACCGGGTAAGGCAGCCATATTCTCACAATTATATAAGTAACAGGCTTCTTTCACATAGGGGTGCTCTTTTACTTCTACCCCGTCTGCCTGCATTTTCTTTATCAACGCTTCCTTTTCTGTCTGTGGCATGGGAGCAAACCGGATGGTAACCGGTCTGACCGCCAACAGCGCCTCAAGCAGCTTCTTTACCTCTTCATATGAATAGCTGTTTAGAAAATGTTTTACAATCCATTCCGGCATGGAACAAACTACCGACAGATAGCTTACCGGATTTTTCTCCTCATCAGGCAAAATTACCTGATAACCCTTTGCAAGCTTCCTTAAAATGCCGTTTACAAAGCCTTTTAAGTTTACAAACTTACGCTTTCCGGCAAGCTTCACCGCTTCACTGACCGCCGCCGCATCGGGTACACTGTCCATATACAAAATCTGATACGTACTCATACGAAGCAGATTTCTGATAAGGGGTTTCATCTTCTTTACCGGTACGGAAGATACCGTATTCAAAATATAATCCAATTCGATTCTTCTTTCGATTGTGCCCTCAAAAAGCCTTTTTATAAACGCTTTTTCCTGACCGGATAAATAGTCGTACTTAAAAAGCACATCCCTGATAATCCGATGGGAATATACTTCCTCTTTATCCACTAAAAGAAGCATGTCCAGCACAATTTCTCTGGTATTTTCTGATGCCATGTTAATCCCGCCTTCTGTTTCCGCCGCTTAATAAGAATAAACGTAAAAATTGTAACACCGAAGACATGGCTGCCGCCACATAGGTCATTGCTGCCGCCCTCAATACTTTCTTTGCACCTGTATGCTCGGAATCATCCAACAAACCGAGACTATCCATTGATTTCAGTGCTCTGTTTGAAGCATTGAATTCTACAGGAAGGGTTACCAACTGGAACAAAACCGCCAGCGCAAATGCCCAAAGTCCGATTTGAATCAATAACTGGTTAAAACTTAAGATAATGCCCAGAATCACAATGGGAATTCCAAGCTTACTACCAAGATTTGCTACCGGTACAAGTGCCGTACGAAACTTCAAAAAACCATATCCTTCATTGTGTTGTTTTGCATGACCGCACTCATGGGCTGCTACTGCAACAGCCGTTACGGTAGCATAATTATAATTTTCATAAGATAATCTCACGGTTTTGCTATTCGGGTCATAATGGTCTCCGCCACCTTTTGACAAACACTCGATTTTTACATCATAAATCCCTGCCTGCTGCAAAATACGCTCTGCAGCCATGGCACCGGTCATTCCTCTTCTGTTTTGCACCCCATGATATTTTTTCATGGAACTGTTTACCCATACACTGGTAAACATACAAAGGAGTGCTCCTGCCAGCACCAATAAATAAGTCGGATCAAAATAATAGTTGTAATAGTAAGGCATATATTCCCTCCGTTTCGTCTGATATCATCAACCAATTGTCTTTTATCAGCCTAAAATCATTCCTCTGTCCACAACATTTCCCAATAAAAAGTCATGGGTAGCCATACGTTTCTTTCCTTCTAACTGCAGGGAAGTAATCCAAAGCACACCCTCCCCGCACAAAACTGCAAAACGGTTCTTTTCCACTTTGATAATCGTACCGGGCATAGCTTCTTTGATAAGACTTTTTTCTTCTTCACTAAATTCCTCTAAAGAAGCCAAGTCGCTTTCCCATACCTTTAACTGTTTTCCTGAAAAATAAGTATATGCACTTGGCCAGGAATTTAATCCACGGACCAATCTCTCCAGTTCTGCGGCACTCTTTTTAAAATCCATGCATCCCATGGTTTTGTTTAGCATAATAGTATGGGTTGCTTCCTCTTCCTTCTGGGGGATGGGTGTCAGTTTCCCTTCTGCAAGTAAGGGCAGGGCTTCCACAATAGCCTCTGCACCCAAAACTGCCAGTCTGTCAAATAAAGACTCACCGGTTTCTTTTTTATCCAATAAAATTTCTTTCGTATATAAAATATCACCGGTATCCAATCCTTCATTCATCTGCATAATGGTAACACCGGTTTTCTCTTCCCCGTTAATCACTGCCCACTGGATAGGGCTGGAGCCACGATACTTGGGAAGTAAAGACGCGTGGATATTGAGACACCCTAACCGGGGCATATCCAGAATCTCTTTGGATAAAATCTGTCCGAACGCCGCTACCACAAATACGTCCGCGGGGTACTGCTTTAATTCTTCCACCGCTTCAGGACGTTTGATACGTACCGGTTGCAGTACCGGAATATTATGTGCCACTGCACATTCTTTTACCGGTGAAAACACCAATTTGTCACTTCTGCCTTTTGCTTTGTCCGGCTGCGTCACTACTGCTACGATTTCATGACCTGCGTTTATCAATGCTTCTAAGGCACCCACTGCAAAATCAGGGGTTCCCATAAATACTATCTTTAATCCCATTCTTCACTATCCTCTTCTTCAGCGGTCACATCTACCAGTGCACCTTCTACTTTTTCTACATATAAATGTCCGTCCAGATGATCCAGTTCATGACAAATTGCACGGGCAAACAATTCTTCTGCCTCTACTTCGTAGGGCTGCATATCCATGTCCAGTGCTCTTGCCTTTACATAATTGGGTCTGGTTACCACGCCGGACTTACCGGGTACGCTAAGGCAACCTTCATGTCCGGTCTGTTCACCGGAAGCTTCTAAAATTTCAGGGTTAATCATTACAAACAAATCTTCCCCTGTTACATCGATAACCACTACTCTTTTTAAAACGCCAACCTGAGGTGCCGCAAGCCCTACACCGTTTGCTTCGTACATGGTATCAATCATGTCTTCGATTAAAGCGCGCAGTCTGGGGGTCATCTCCTTAATTTCTTTACAGGGTTTGTTTAAAACGGAATCTCCCATTTCTCTGATGTTTCTAAGTGCCATAGTTTTATCCTCTCTTTATTTATCTAATATCATGATTTTCATAAATTCTTGGGTTTCGCTCACACTGTTTATGGATATTTCAGTGCCTTCACAAAATTTAAAACAGATTCATAGGATTAAAATCAATCTGTACCATTTCCTGTTTTAACTGCAACAAATTGATTTTTTCTTCCAGCTCATCTTTTATCTCAACCAGTGTATCATATTTTTCGTGTTTTACATAGAAGACAAATCGAAAAATATCATTCACCCTGCCGATTGCCGCAGATGCCGGGCCGATGATAAGAAGTCCTTTATCGGCTCTTTCTGCGGGATTCTTAAAGGATGCCGCCAGTTCCGCCAAATCGGTGGCCAGTGTTGCTCCTCTGTCTTCCTCTTTGGCAAAAATCTGAACCGCCATCATATTGCAAACCGGTGGATAACGAAGCATTTCCCTATATAGTATTTCTTCTTCGTAAAAATCTTCATAAGACTGGTTTGCGGCATGCACCACACTGTAGTGATCCGGCTGATAAGTCTGAATCACCACTTCACCGGGTAACTCCCCTCTGCCTGCTCTGCCGGCCGCCTGGGTCAGTAGCTGGAAAGTTCTCTCTCCGGCCCTGTAATCTCCTACTGATAAAGACAAATCCGCAGCCAGTACCCCTACTAAAGTAACATTGGGGAAATCGTGCCCTTTTACAATCATCTGGGTACCGATTAGAATATCCGCCTCCCCGTTTGCAAAAGCCGCTAAAATCTTTTCGTAGCTTTCCTTTTGTCTGGTAGTATCTGCATCCATACGAAGCACTCTGGCATTAGGAAAGATTTCTTTTACCTTATCTTCTATCTGCTGGGTGCCGGCTTTAAAGCCGGAAATATATTTGGAACCACAGGACGGACAAAGCTTCACCCCGGGCTCTTCGTAACCGCAATAGTGACAAATCAGCCTGTCGCCCCGATGCTCCGATAAAGACACATCACAGTGGGGACATTTCATCACATGTCCGCAAGAACGGCAGGAAACAAATCCTGCATATCCTCTGCGGTTTAAAAACAGCATAACCTGTTGCTTTTTATGAAGGCGGTCCGCCATGAGTTCCTGTAATTTCATACTAAAGATAGAACGGTTACCGTTTTTTAACTCTTCACGCAAATCCACGGTATGTACCGCAGGAAGACTTCCGCCGGTCAAACGCTCCGTTAAAGTAAACAGTTTATATTCTCCCTGTTTTGCCCTGTAATAGGCTTCCAAGGAAGGCGTTGCCGAACCAAGTACCAGACTGGCGCAGTGCATACGCGCCACTTCTTCCGCAGTTTCCCTGGCATGATACTTGGGAGTTCCTTCGCTTTTATAACTGCCCTCGTGTTCCTCATCCATAATAATTAAACCAATATTAGGAAAAGGCGTAAACAGCGCGGAACGGGGTCCGATAATCACATCGATTTCCCCTCTTTTTGCTCTCTCGCACTGATCGTACTTCTCTCCTGCGGAAAGGGTGGAATTCATAACGGAAACCCTGTTGCCGAAACGCTTGTAAAACCGCATCAGTGTCTGATAGGTCAGGGCAATTTCCGGAATCAGTACAATGGCCTGCCTGCCTCTTAACAGTATACCCTCAATCAGGTTCATATACACCTCGGTTTTGCCGCTACCGGTAATACCGTGTATCAAATAAGTGCCCTGCTTTTGCTTATCAAAATCAGTCAAAACCTCGTCTACAATCGCCTGCTGGGAGGTACTTAACTGCTTCCTGTCATCCGTATTGTCCTTTATACGGACCGGATTACGCAGGCTTGTTTCAGTTTCTATAGAAAGGATGCCCTGTTCTTCCAACGCTTTAATGGTGGAGGCAGTGACATTTAATTTGCCTGTAACCAATGTGTACGGCAATTCTTTGTTCTGCATCAGTTCTTTTAACAGACGTGCTCTGGCGGTCCGGTGTTTTTTTTCAAACTCCCGAAGATACTCTTCTGCGCGCCTTTCCGATAGTAAGAGCCTTACGGTCTTCTTTTCCAAAGCTTTTACGGTCTGTTTTGCAGGCAGTACCGTCTTTAATGCCTGAATCATGGTAGAGCCGTAATTACGCTTTAAAAACGCTGCCAGATGCATTTGTTTCTCTTCTATGGAAACCCCGCCCGTAACCAGTTCCTTGATTTCTTTGAT
>JAZNNL010000114.1:0-6770 GCA_045580245.1 Lachnospiraceae bacterium | reverse complement strand
CTCATAATACGGGGCGGTACTAAGCGGAGTGCTTCGTCCGCACTGGAAGAACGGGTATTGGTCAGCTGCTTTTTCTTGCAGACATTTACTTCAATATCCTCGCCGCGTCCGTTAGAACCGATAACCATGCCTGCATAAACCTTTACGCCGGCACCGATAAAGAGCGTACCGCGTTCCTGGGCATTAAACAGACCGTAGGTAATGGATCCACCGTTTTCAAAAGCGATAAGGGAACCCTGTTTTCTGTACTGGATATCCCCTTTGTAGGGTGCGTAACCGTCGAAGATGGAGTTCATAATACCGTTACCCTTGGTATCGGTCATAAAGTCGCCGCGGTAGCCGATTAAGCCACGGGAAGGAATGGCAAATTCCAAACGGGTGTAACCGCCGGTGGCAGTACCCATGCTTCGCAGTTCCCCTTTTCGCTGACTTAACTTTTCGATAACGACACCGGAAAATTCATCGGGCACATCGATGTAAGTTAATTCCATAGGCTCTAATTTTTTGCCGTTTTCGTCATATTTATACAAAACTTCCGCCTTGCTTACCGCAAACTCAAAGCCTTCACGGCGCATGTTTTCTATTAATACAGACAGGTGTAATTCCCCGCGTCCGGAAACCTTGAAACAGTCTGCGGATTCGGTTTCTTCCACACGTAAGGAAACGTCGGTATTTAACTCTCGAAACAGTCTGTCACGGATATGGCGGCTGGTAACGTATTTGCCTTCCTGACCTGCCAAAGGAGAGTCGTTTACACAAAAAGTCATCGCAATGGTAGGCTCACTGATTTTTTGGAAAGGAATAGGTGCAATATTGTCAGGAGAGCAGAGGGTATCACCGATATGGATATCCGTGATGCCGGAAATTGCCACGATGGAACCGATACCGGCTTCTTTTACCTCTACTTTATTTAATCCGTCAAATTCATATAATTTGCTGATTTTGACTTTCTTCTGTTTTTCGGGGTCATGGGCATTGCAAAGGATTACTTCCTGATTTACTGCAATACGTCCGTTATCTACTTTACCTACACCGATACGGCCAACATATTCGTTGTAATCAATAGTACTGATTAACATCTGGGTACCTGCATCCGGGTCGCCCGTCGGGGCGGGAATATAATCTAAAATGGTATCGAATAAAGGCTTCATGTCCTTATTTTTTACAGTCAGGTTTAAGGTAGCACTGCCGGTTTTTGCAGATGCAAATACAAAAGGACAGTCAAGCTGTGCATCGTCTGCTTCCAAATCTAAAAACAGCTCTAACACCTCGTCCACTACCTCTTCGGGACGGGCTTCCGGTCTGTCGATTTTGTTGATACATGCAATAACGGGAAGCTTTAATTCCAAAGCTTTCCGCAATACGAATTTTGTCTGGGGCATGGGACCCTCAAAGGCATCTACTACCAGAATAACACCGTCTACCATTTTAAGGACACGTTCTACTTCACCGCCGAAATCCGCATGGCCGGGGGTGTCAATAATATTGATTTTGGTGTTTTTATAAGTAACAGCTGTGTTTTTGGAAAGAATGGTAATACCGCGTTCTCTCTCAATATCATTAGAGTCCATGACACGTTCTGCCACTTCCTGATGCTCCCTGAATACACCGCTTTGCTTTAGCAATTCGTCTACCAAAGTGGTTTTACCATGGTCTACATGGGCAATAATCGCTACATTTCTTACATCTTCACGTTTTTGAATCATAAAGTTTCAAGCTCCTCCTAAAGGCATTACAACTAAAAATAAAAATTGCCTACATACATTTTTTACCAATTATTAGTGTTCTAAAACTGTTACAGTATAGCACCATTTGTCGCACTGTGCAAGAAATTTGCGATGATTGCGGAGTTTGTCGGAAACTGCGGTGAGAAACAGTATTCAAATCCGTAAAAATATCGTATATATGATAATGTACACAGGCGATGAGCCGAATAAATTCTTGGTTCTAAGAAAAGGAGAACAAATATGACAGATAAGGTTATTGAAAACAACCAGGTAACGATTATGGGGGAAATTGTGAGTGGATTCTCTTATAGTCATGAAATTTTCGGAGAGGCATTCTACATGGTGGATGTCAAGGTACAGAGATTAAGTGATTCTTTTGATGTCATTCCCATGATGGTCTCAGAGAGACTGATAGATGTCACTGCAGATTATCAGGGTTATTTTATCGAAGTAAACGGTCAGTTCCGTTCCTATAACAGACACGAGGAACGTAAAAACCGACTGGTATTGTCCGTGTTTGCCAGAGAGATTTCATTTGTGGAAGAAATAGAAGAGAGTGCAAAGACAAATCAGATTTTTCTGGATGGATATATTTGCAAACCGCCCATTTACAGAAAAACACCATTGGGCAGAGAGATTGCAGATTTATTATTGGCAGTAAACCGCCCTTATGGGAAATCCGATTATATTCCCTGCATCTGTTGGGGAAGAAATGCCAGATTTGCAAGTGGTTTTGAAGTAGGAGAACGTTGTCAGATCTGGGGACGTATCCAAAGTAGGGAATATATGAAGAAACTGGATGAAGAACAGGCGGAAAAGAGAGTAGCGTATGAAGTTTCCGTCAGCAAATTAGAAGTGGCAAGAGAGGAAGAAGTCGTACTGTAGTTGTCAAAAATCAGATAATGTGTTATGATTATATAGTTGTAACTAAGGACTTGGATACATAGTGGAGAAAAGGATATGAGTATGATTCATATTTATACCGGTGACGGCAGAGGCAAATCCCCGGCAGCAATGGGAAGAGCCGTACAGGCAGCTGCAAATGGAGAACAGGTTGTTATTATTCAGTTTCTGAAGGAAAAAGGTTTGGAGGATACGGAATTTGTCCGCAGAATGGAACCGGATATTAAATTGTTCCGTTTTGAAAAATCCGAAGAGAATTTTGAAGAATTATCTGAGGAAAAGAAAGCGGAAGAAAGCATGAATATCCGTAACGGACTGAATTTTGCCAACAAAGTGCTTTCCACCGGAGAGTGCAATCTGTTGATTCTGGATGAAGTGCTGGGACTTTTAGATAAACACATTATCGAAGTAGATGATTTAAAAGCGCTTTTGTCCCAAAAAGGGGATACGGATATTATTCTGACCGGTATTACCTTAAATGACGAAGTATGTATTCTGGCGGATGAAGTTTCCAAAATAGAAACTTTAAAATTTAAAGCATTTCCCGTTGAAGAGGGATAGTATTATTTCAGAAAGCTTTTAAAAATCTGTTAAGGTCCGTTGACAGTAGGAAAAATAGGTGTTATGATAAAGAACAAAGATAGAGGTTGCGCATTTCATAAGTAGCTTTTCAGATGTGACAGACACAGTGGAAGAAAAGTGAAAGGGGAAGGCGCCGAAAGAGGAGACCTTCTGTAAGTCGATTCTTGGGCATGCAGTTAAGAACTGTATGACTGTCATCTAACATTAGATGGGGTGCTATCGGATGGAGAAAAGATAAGCCGGCCCATAGTGTGTGCCGGTTTTTTTACTTATAGGAAATCCTGTAAACTTCCTATAGAGAAAGCACAAAAGGATGCGATATTCCCCACAAATAAAGGAGGAAAAGAAATGGCAGTATTTAAAGGAGCAGGTGTAGCGATTGTTACACCCATGAAAGCAAACGGTGAAGTAAATTACGAAAAGTTTGCAGAATTGATTGAGTTTCAGATTGAAAACGGAACAGATGCAATTATTGTATGCGGTACCACAGGAGAGTCTTCCACATTATCCCATGAAGAGCATCTGGATGTAATCAGGTATTGTACCGAGAAAGTAGCAGGCAGGGTTCCCGTTGTGGCAGGAACCGGTTCTAACTGTACCGAAACCGCAGTTTATTTGTCCAAAGAAGCTGAGAAATATGGTGTGGACGGGCTGCTTTTGGTATCTCCTTACTATAACAAAGCGACCCAGAACGGTCTGTATACCCATTTTAAGACAGTAGCGGATTCCGTAAAGATTCCCGTAATCCTTTACAATGTACCCAGCCGTACCGGTTGTAACATTTTACCGGAAACCGTAGTAAGACTTTGTACCGACGTAGAAAATATCGTAGGTGTAAAAGAAGCCAGCGGTAATATCAGCCAGATTGCAAAACTGGCTGCAAAAGCAAAGGGCAAAGTAGATATTTACTCCGGTAACGACGACCAGATTGTACCGGTTCTTTCATTAGGCGGTATTGGCGTTATTTCTGTATTGTCCAATGTGGCACCCAGAGAAACCCATGATATCTGTGCAAAATATTTTGAAGGCGATGTAAAGGGAAGTCTGGAATTACAGTTAAAGGCTATGGATTTATGCGATGCCTTATTCTGTGAAGTAAATCCGATTCCGGTAAAGAAAGCATTGAATCTGATGGGAAAAGAAGCAGGTACATTAAGACTGCCTTTAACCGATATGGAAGAAGCCAATGCAGCAAAGCTGGAAAAAGCAATGCGTGAATTTGGAATCCTGTAAGGATTGCTTTTGTACAGGTCAATATAGGTTGTTTAAGACTTGTATGACAGAAAGGTGAGATGAAATGTACAGAATAATTATGCATGGATGCAACGGAAAGATGGGACAGGTAATTACCAATCTGGTTGCAGCAGATGAAGAGGCTTGCATCGTGGCAGGTATAGATGCCAGGGATGACGGTCATAATGAATACCCCGTATTTACGGATATTGACAGTTGTGATGTGGAAGCAGATGCGGTAATTGACTTTAGTGTGGCACCTGCGGTAGATAAACTGTTAGAGTATTGCGAAAAGAAAAACCTGCCTTGTGTACTTTGTACCACAGGCCTTACAGAGGAACAGCTTGCAAAAGTAAAGCAAACCTCTGAAAAAGTAGCGGTTTTAAAATCTGCAAATATGTCACTGGGTATCAACCTGCTTTTGAAATTATTAAAAGAAGCATCCGGTGTGTTAGCTCAGGCAGGCTTTGATATTGAAATTGTGGAAAAACATCACAATCTTAAGGTGGATGCACCCAGCGGTACTGCACTTGCACTGGCAGATTCCATTAATGAAGAATTTGACGGCGCATATGAATATGTATACGACAGAAGCCAGGTGCGTAAAAAACGTACCCAGAAAGAAATCGGTATTTCCGCAGTACGTGGCGGTACCATCGTAGGCGACCATGATGTGATTTTCGCCGGTGCCGACGAAGTGGTTACTTTTTCCCATACGGCTTATTCCAAAGCTGTATTTGCAAAAGGTGCGATTCAGGCAGCTAAATTTATTACAGGTAAGGCAGCAGGCATGTATGACATGAGCCATGTAATAGAAGCAGCCAACTAAAAAAGAATAGAAAATAGTACAGGGCATCCAATTTGGCATTTGGATGCCCTTATTTTAGTTTCATCGTGTTTTTTTCTTCGCTTTAAAAGGTACAGATACCCTTTATTATCGCATGGAACCGCCACCTGCACGCTGGTTTGTGCCCTGTGTATCGGAAGTGGTATTTGTGTTACCGGTGTTATTTTCATTATTTATGGTATTGTCACCGGTAGCATCGTCTACAACATCTGAAATACCGTTACCGATATCTTCTACTGCATCACCTACTGCATTGCCTGCATCATCCATCATTTCCCCGGCATCATCCAACAGAGAATCATTGTTTTCATTACCCTCTGTAGCATCATTTAAGTTGTCACTGTCAGTGGTGTGATTTTCATCAGTGGTATTTGTGTTTGCTTCAGGAGTTGCAGAGGGAGAAGGAGAGGGAGAAGGGGATGGTGTGGCAGCAGCGCTGCTTTCGGTAGTAGCACCGCCTGCCATGTCATCAGGATTCTTTTCATCGTTATTGCCACATGCAGACTGCATACATACATAAACTGCAAGAACGGCAATGAGTAATGCTTTCTTTACATTTTTCATAATTTTCCTCATTTCCGTGAGTTTAGCTCACACTTATTTTAATATAGATTCGACAGTAATATTGTGTTCATTATGAAAGGAAATATACAAAACAGTGGCAAAAAAAATAATTTTGATGTAAAATATTTCTTATTATTAGTAATGGATACGGAAAGAACGGTTATCCGTTTTCGGCATATGGAGTCAGCTGATAGAAAGGAATAAAATGGAATTCAGACCTTGTATTGATATTCATGACGGAAAAGTGAAGCAGATTGTCGGTGGCAGCCTTAGGGAACAGAAAAAAACAGACGGTGATAAAATTGCGCAGACAGATAATGTAGTAAGCATGGTAGAGGAGAATTTTGTTTCAAAGCAGGACGCTCCCTTTTATGCAAATTTTTATAAGGAAAGAGGCTTAAAAGGCGGACATATTATTTTATTAAATGCGGCAGGAACAAAAGAATATGAGGCAACCAAAGCACAGGCATTAGCTGCATTAGCGGCATATCCCGGAGGTCTACAGGTTGGAGGTGGTATCAATCCGGACAATGCAGGAGCGTTTTTGCGTGCAGGTGCAAGCCATGTAATCGTAACGTCCTATGTATTTAGGGATGGGAAAATAGATTATGACAGACTTGAAAAAATGCGGGATGCCGTGGGAAAAGAGCACTTGGTTCTGGATATGAGCTGTAAGAAGAAAGAGGATGGTTACCGTGTCGTAACAGACCGCTGGCAGAAAGAAACTGAAGAAGTGGTAAATGAAGAACTGTTAGATACGCTATCTGACTATTGTGATGAATTTTTGATTCACGCAGTAGATGTGGAAGGAAAAGCAAACGGCATAGAAACAGAACTGGTATCACTTTTGGGTAACTGGGGCAAGAAACCTGTTACTTATGCCGGTGGCGTACACAACTTTGAGGATTTGGAAC
>JAZNNL010000113.1:0-5518 GCA_045580245.1 Lachnospiraceae bacterium | reverse complement strand
TTTTTTTAATCCATAAAGCGAAAGTTTTTATGGATTTGCACACTGCGGCGGAAAGGAAAATGTCGCAAAGCGACCCGCCGCAGGCGCAGAGAGTCTGCCAGCAGACTCTTAATGTTATATTCACAAGGAGGAAAATCATGGAAAAAGAAAAACTGTTATTTACATCTGAGTCCGTTACAGAAGGACATCCCGACAAAATCTGTGATGCAGTATCCGATGCGATTTTGGATGCGTTAGTAGCGCAGGACCCTATGAGCCGTGTGGCTTGTGAAACCGCAACCTGTACCGGCTTCGTACTGATTACCGGTGAAATCACCAGCGCAGCTCATATTGATTATCAGAAAATTGTTAGAGAAACCGTAAAAGAAATCGGTTACGATAAGTCTGAATACGGTTTTGATGCAAATACCTGTGCAGTATTTGTAGCGATTGATGAACAGTCTGCAGATATCGCAATGGGTGTTGATAAAGCTTTGGAAGCAAAAGAAAATAAGATGACCGATGAAGAACTGGAAGCTATCGGTGCAGGTGACCAGGGTATGATGTTTGGTTATGCAACCGATGAAACCGACGAATATATGCCTTATCCCATTGCTTTGGCACATAAGTTAACCAAGCAGTTAACCGAAGTTCGTAAGAACGGTACATTACCTTACTTAAGACCCGATGGAAAGAGCCAGGTTTCCGTACAGTACGATGAAGCAGGTAAGCCCATTCGTCTGGAAGCGGTTGTACTTTCCACCCAGCACGATGCAGAAGTATCCCAGGAGCAGATTCATGCAGATATCAAGAAGTATGTATTTGACCCTGTGCTTCCTGCAGAACTTCTGGATGAAGAAACCAAGTACTTTATCAATCCTACCGGTCGTTTTGTAATCGGTGGACCTCATGGGGATGCAGGTCTCACCGGACGTAAGATTATCGTAGATACCTACGGCGGATACGCACGTCACGGCGGCGGTGCTTTCTCCGGTAAGGACTGTACCAAGGTAGACCGTTCCGCAGCTTATGCAGCAAGATACGTTGCAAAGAATATCGTGGCAGCAGGACTGGCGAGCAAGTGTGAAATCCAGTTGTCCTATGCAATCGGTGTTGCACAGCCCACTTCCGTACGTGTGGATACTTTCGGAACCGGTAAGCTTTCCGAGCTGGAATTGGTTAAGATTGTTCGTGAAAACTTCGACCTTCGTCCCGCAGGTATCATCAAGATGTTGGATTTACGTCGTCCTATCTACAAGCAGACCTCAGCATACGGTCATTTCGGACGCAATGATTTGGATTTACCTTGGGAGAAGCTTGACAAGGTAGAGGTTTTGAAGAAGTATTTATAAGAATAAAAGAAAGGCTGTTGCTAATATAGGTTTATCTTAATGTTGTAAAAAGTTTCCTTACAGACGCGCTCTCGCTCCATGAGAAACGCAGCGGTACTAAGCTCGAATTCTTCTCTAAAGGAAGAATTCTTGCTAAGTGCCGGCGTTTCCCAAGGGTCTGTGCGGAAAGCTTTTTACAACATTTATGGATATCGGATGTTAGCAACAGTCTTTTTTTATTAGGGGAGTAGGCGCGAAAGTATTGATAGTAGAATTACTTGATAATTAGTGTTTTGTATGATATTCTTACAATAGATATAATAATAGAGAGGAGGCTTACGTGTGTTAGTAATGAAATTGAGATAAGTGTTTAGTGATGCATACAGTTTATTTCTAAGTTTATGACTTGGTTTATTTGTATTGCATATTTTGGTATATCTCAAGGAAATTACTATGCATGAAAGGCTTTTTCTGTATCTGTGATACGGTTTATTTGTGTATAATTTTTTTGAGATGTGCCACTTAACTTATGTAAGTGGTTTTTTTATTTGAAAGGAGATTATACATGAAAATAGCAGATAATATAATAAAAGAGCAATTAAAAAATGTTTATTTTCTAAGTGGTGGTGCTTATGGTGGAAAAACCACTATGGCTAAACTGATAGAAGAAAAATTTGGGATTTACAGATATCGTCAAGGCGACCATTATGATGAATATGCGGCGATTGCAAATTCGGAGTTTCAACCGGCATTGAGTCTTGACAGAAGTAAAGATTGGCATGGATTCTTTTCACAAAAGCCTCGTAAATATGCAGATTGGATGTATCAGGAGTTATTGGAAGAAGCTGAGTTTGCAATCACGGATCTCATAAAACTTTCACAGAATCAGAAGGTAATTGCAGATGTCATAATACCTTTAGAGATTTTGAAAAACATAACGGATTATGAACATGTGATTCTTTTATTTGCACCTGATGAAATGAAAAGAAAACACTATTTTGACAGAGCTGATAAAGATGAACTATATCGGTTTATTCTTTCGTTTGATGATGGGAAGGAACTGCTTGATAATGTGATTGAGGCATTAAATTGTGACAATCAAAAAGAACGGGATAGCATTATTAACAGTGGATTTAGGTATATTGAAAGGACTGAGCATGATACTATAGAGAATACACTGCGTATCATAGAAAAACATTTTGGTTTCGACAAGGAGGATAAGTCATGGAAGTAAAAAAAGTGGAAAGTAATAGTTTGATATGGAATGAACTGATTCATTATGCAGAAAACTGTTCTTGGGTAGCAGGAAAGCATCTGTCTTCTATGATGAGAAGTAATGTTTTTGTGGAGTGGGAAAGCGTTTTTGTTGCAATGATTGATAGTGAAATAATTGGTTTTTGTACATTCCTCAAAACTGATTATTATCCGGAAAACAGATATACACCTTGGATCAGCACTATTTTTGTTGATGAAAAGTTTAGAGGAAGGAGAATTAGTGAACACATGATTAATAAAGTTATAGAGTATGCAAAAAATCAGGGGTTTACAAAAGTTTATATTCCGTCGGATATGATCGGATTTTATGAAAGATATGGATTCAAAAAAATAGATGAACTTCAAAATTATGATGGGGATTTCGACAATATTTTTGTAAAGGAAATATAATTATCTAATAGGAGCACTTACATATATTGTAGACCATTAAAAGAGCAGTAAAAGGGGTGCCTTTTAACTATAATCGGTATTATAGCAAAGGCACCCTTTTTAGATTATTTTACGGTAACTGTTACAACGGAACAGGGCGGAAGTGTTACAGAAAGTGTACCGTCTGCCAGTGTAGCAGTGTAGTCCTCAATTATTACAGTTTCAGGAGTGTCGAAATCGTTGTATGCATGCACATCGCCTGTAAGGATACGTGCACTGACTTCGGTGCCTGCAAAGTGGCAGATATCACAATTGATTTCTGCTTCGTCTGTCAGGGAACAGTTGGCAAGGGTGATTGTCATCACACCGTCCTTAACAGAAGCGGAGCTGGAAATCATGGGAACGTCTTTGCCTTCGCATAAGTTTTCGTTTTCAGTGTAACAGTAAACTGCTTCACCGTTCTGATGTTCTTTGTATAAATCAAATACATGGTAAGTAGGTGTTTTAAGCATTTGCTCACCGCTTGTCAGTACCAGAGCCTGTAATACGTTGACTACCTGTGCCAGATTGGCCATAACCACACGTTTGCTGTGGCGGTTAAACATATTTAAGGAGAGGGCGGCTACGACGGCGTCACGCATGGTATTCTGCTGGTAAAGGAAACCGGGATTGGTGCCGGGTTCTACTTCGTACCAGCAACCCCACTCATCCACAACAAGACCAATTTCGTTATTAGGGTCATAACGGTTCATGATTTCCGTATGGCGGGTAAGCAGAGTGTCCATGCGGTTTGCAGTGGAAAGGATAGTATAATATTCATCTTCACTAAACTGTGTGGCACTGCCTTTGTTGGACCAGTCCGGTACATAATAAAAATGCAAGGAAATACCTTTTGTCTGGTCTTTGTTTAAGTTCTTCATCATGACTTCTGTCCAGTTGTAATCATCACCGCTGGGACCACAGGCAATCTTAAACAGGTTATTTCCGGAATAATTCTTACAAAAGCTCTGATAGCGTCTGTATTCATCTGCATAGTATTCAGGGCGCATATTGCCGCCGCATCCCCAGTTTTCGTTTCCGATACCCAGGTATTTTAACTTCCAGGGCTTTTCTCTTCCGTTTTCTTTTCTAAGCTCCGCCATAGGGGATACACCGTCAAAGGTCATATATTCTACCCATTCTGCCAGTTCCTGTATGGTACCGCTTCCCACATTACCTGCAATATAGGGTTCGCATCCTACCTGTTCACAGAGTTCGAAAAACTCGTGGGTACCAAAGGAATTGTCTTCTACAACGCCGCCCCAGTTGGTGTTAATCATTTTTTTGCGGTTTTTCTTGTCGCCGATACCGTCTTTCCAGTGGTATTCATCTGCGAAGCACCCACCCGGCCAGCGTAAAATAGGAAGCCTGATATTTTTAAATGCTTCTACGATATCGGTACGGATACCGTTTACATTGGGGATAGGCGAATCTTCGCCTACATAAATGCCTTCATAAATGCATCTGCCCAGATGTTCGGAAAAGTGTCCGTAGATTTCGGGGTTGATGTGAGCAATTTTGTCTTTTGCATTGATTAACATGGAAAACTTTTTCATGGAAATACTCCTTTCGGGTTGTAAAAATAAGAATATATCAAAACGCATTGCAGTGCTTATAATTGCTACTGATTTTGTTATACCATCTTGGCAAAATTCTTCCAATGATATATTATTTTGTTATACTGATAAATCCTATGATTTTGAAGAGGAGACAAAAATGAGACAGTTACATGCAATGGGTTTAAATGTAAGGCATACAGGGGATTTTTGTATTGACAGACCAAAAGGGAGCGGAGATAACCTTTTGATTGTTTTTAAAACCAATGCGTTACTGAGGAATCAGGAAAAAGAAATCATTGTGCCGCCCAACAGTGCCATTGTATACAGGAAGAATTCTGCGCAGTACTATCGATGCATCTGTGATAATTATGTGAATCATTACTTACATTTTGAAGGATGTGAAGAGGATGTTTTTTACAAAGAGGCGGGTTTTTCTTTTGATACGCTTTTGTATTTACAAAATATTGACGTGGTAGAAGATATTCTAAAGATGATAAGTAGGGAACAGGTGTCTCTTTCAGAACATAAAGAATTGTGTATTGATATGTTGATAAAAACTTTGATGTTAAAACTGGCAGATGCTGAACTTAAGGAAAAACCGGTATTGCAAAACGCCCATGGTGCGGAATTAGAGGCCTTAAGGGCTGAAATTTACAGTAATGCAGGACAGTTTTTCGCAGTAGAGCAACTGGCAGAAAAAATGAGTTTGAGCAGTTCCCATTTTCAACAACTTTACCGCAAGCACTTCGGAGTAAGCTGCTACGAAGATTTGTTGTGTGCAAAAACGAAAGCTGCCCAATATTATCTTTCCACAACCATTTTATCGGTAAGAGAGATAGCCTCCCTTTGCGGATATGAAAATGAGGTGTGTTTTATGAGACAGTTTAAAAAACGTACGGGACTGACTCCTACGGAGTACAGGAACAGAGTACGGATTTCAGGGTAGAAAAAATCGGATTGGACTAT
>JAZNNL010000112.1:0-4700 GCA_045580245.1 Lachnospiraceae bacterium | reverse complement strand
ATATCCCTTGTTACTGATATAGAAAGGAATGTTCTTGTAAGACTGGTAGGTGCTGGTACCACCGTCTTCATTCCAAATCTGTACACTCTGGCCGTTCTTTGCAAATGCGGTGAAACGCTCGCCCAGACCGTAAATCAGTTCGCCAACGCCCATGGAAAGTTGCTGACGCATATAGGTATCCACGATGTCACCTTTATCGTAACAGTTACCCTTCCAGTCTGTCTTCATGCAGGCTAAGTCTTTTGCAGCGGATTTGGTAATCAGCTCACCGTTTCTCTTGTAAGACATGGACCAGTACTTTTTATTGATTTCGAGAGTCAAAGTACCACTCTGGATAGTTAACATCTCTTCATTGGTAGTTACATTCAGAGGCAGTTCCTCTGTCTGCTCCAATTCAAAATCAGGACTCTTCTTCAATGCACCCATATGGTGGTAAGTCTGTACACGCAGTACTTCCGGTGCCGGAGAGGTAATAATCATTGTCAGGTTAATACCGCCCAATGTATCACCTTTGTGATTAATCTTGGTAGTAGGCAAACACAGACGTACGCTGTTGTCTGTAATTGTTTCGAAATACACTTCCTGCGGGCTGAAGCATCCGCACCCTTCTTTTTGTAACCAACAACCGTTTCCGAATATCATAGTTTCTTCCTCCGTGATATAGATTTATTAGTTGTTCCCCTTTGCATTTCTGCACACTACATTTATTATAAAAAAATCTGCAAAAAATAGCTAGTCTTTTACCCCAAAATGGCAGTTTTATACATGAAATTGTTTAGAAACTACATTTTCCGCTTATCCTTTGCTCCACTTACCATTCCTTAAAATACTAATCAGAAAGTTTTGAACCATGTTTGCACCAATCTTGTCCATGAAGCACATTCAGGCTGCATATGACTGCCTCCTGCACTGGCGGTCTGCTCCGTTGCCAGCGCCAGTCCATGTTCCCCTTTTACATACATGTGAAACTCCGTAGGAATCCCATATTTTCTAAGTGCACTTACAAACATCAGGGAATTCTCCACCGGTACCGTTTCATCCGTAAAAGTATGCCAGATAAAAGCAGGTGGTGTGTCCGGAGTTACCTGTTTTTCTAAGGAAAGTTTTTCTAAAAGTATCGTTTCCTTCCCGTCATCAAGTGTAATATCCTCTGCATCAGCCATTGCCGGTGCTACCGATGTGCCTTTACCCAACAGATTGTCAAAAGATCCTCTGTGGGCATATTCTCCCGAGGTAATCACGGGATAAGAAAGAATCATACCATTAGGTCTGATTTCCTCTGCACTCTCTGCCCCCACTGCCTTGTACAACCACTCTTCTTTCCAGAAACCGCCAAGGGATGCTGCCAGATGTCCTCCCGCAGAGCTTCCCTGCACGAAAATCTTATCTTCTATAATATGCCATTCTTTTGCATGACTTCTGATATATTTCATGGCAAAGGCAAGCTCCGTAATCTGCACCGGATATTTGGCAGGTGCCACCGAATACCGTAGTACTGCGGCATGGAACCCCATCGCCATAAAAGATAATGCAATACTTTCTCCCTCTCTTACAGAAATATGCTCATAGCCTCCGCCGGGACAAATCAAAATCATAGGTCTCTCTTGTATATGCATATCCGTAGAATATTCCTGCATGTACACCGTTAGTTTTGCACCGGGGAGGGAGCCCTCCACCTGCACGGGAATCTCTTGATAAATCATAACATTCTCCTTTTCTGACTATAAAGGACCGTCACAAAACAGTATTTGTCTATAGCCGTTTTGAAACAGTCCCTTGTTGTTTATTGATTCAATTAATATGCTTTGCCCCAGTATACCATCTTCTTAGCAGGCTTACCGCAGCATACACAAGTATCTGCCAGCTGTTCCTGTTCAAAAGGCATACATCTGCTGGTAACGCTGAGTTTTTCTTTAATGGTATCTTCACAAGCCTGGTCTTCACACCACATAGCCTTTACAAAGCCGGTCTTTTCGGTGAAAAGTTTCTCAAACTCTGCAAAGTCGCGAGCTACATAAGTATGCTCTTCCCTGTGAGCTCTTGCTCTTTCTAACATATCGTTGTGGATGGTTTCCAGAAGTTCTGCTACCTTTGCTTCTACTTCGTCCAAAGATACTTCAATCTTTTCTCTGGTATCTCTTCTGCAAAGTACACACTTTCCTGCTTCAATATCCTTAGGACCGATTTCCAGACGCAGAGGGAAGCCACGCATTTCAGCTTCTGCAAACTTAAAGCCGGGAGTCTTGTCGGTATCGTCTACCTTAACTCTGATACCGCTGTTTTTCAGGCGAGCACTTAATTCATAAGCCTTATCCAGAACGCCTTCCTTCTTCTGCTGGATAGGGATGATTGCCAACTGGATAGGTGCTACCTTAGGAGGCAGTACCAGACCGGAGTTATCACCATGTACCATGATAATGGCACCAATCATACGGGTGGTCATACCCCAGGAAGTCTGATGCACGTGCTTTAAGGTATTGTCCTTATCTGCAAACTGGATACCGAAAGCCTTGGCAAAACCGTCACCAAAGTTGTGGCTGGTACCGGACTGCAATGCCTTACCGTCATGCATCAAAGATTCGATGGTGTAAGTAGCCACCGCACCTGCAAATTTTTCCTTTTCGGTCTTGCGTCCCTTTACAACAGGGATTGCCAGCACTTCTTCACAGAACTGCGCATAGACATTTAACATCTGGATGGTTCTCTCTTCTGCTTCTTCAGCAGTAGCGTGTGCGGTATGTCCTTCCTGCCATAAGAACTCTCTGGAACGTAAGAAAGGTCTGGTTTCCTTTTCCCAACGTACTACAGAACACCACTGGTTATATACCTTGGGCAGGTCTCTGTAAGACTGTACGTCATTTTTATAGAAATCACAGAACAAAGTCTCGGAAGTAGGTCTTACGCAAAGACGCTCCTGCAGGGGCTGTAAACCGCCATGGGTAACCCATGCTACTTCAGGTGCGAAGCCTTCTACATGGTCTTTTTCTTTCTGCAACAGACTTTCGGGAATAAACATAGGCAGGTACACATTTTGTACACCTGTTTCTTTAAATCTGTCATCCAACTGTTTCTGCAAAAGTTCCCAAATTGCATAACCTGCGGGTTTGATTACCATACAACCTTTTACGCTGGTGTAGTCAATCAGCTCTGCTTTTTTTACTACGTCAGTATACCACTGGGCGAAGTCCTCTTCCATGGAGGTAATTGCTTCTACTAATTTTTTGTCTGCCATTTTGTTCTCCTCTTTTCTCTTATATTGGATGGGGATTATTTTGTTATTCTCTTCGCATCGGTTTTTATTTCTACCTCTGACTGCTTATGCCAAACATTCCACCGAGCCACACAAGGCAAAAATCGTGTTCAGCAATGGCTTCCACGATTTTAGTGTCTCGGCTCCATGGCATAAAAAAGTCCTCGATAGAAATAAAAACCGATATCGACCAAAACAAAATAAAATGTATATGTTACGGGACGAACGCAATTTCCCTATGAATCAAAAAAACCGCCGGTTCCGTCCCAAAAAGGGACCGGAATTCCGGCGGTACCACCCTAATTTATGCAAGTCTGAAATACCTTTGCGCGCGATTCCACGCAGAAGGTATAAATCTGCATACAACTCGTTTACCGTTAACGCCGGTACTACGCTGCATTTTCATACAGGACTCAGAGGCAGGTTCAGATGCTTCCCGTAAGAGCCTTCCACCATACGGCCCTCTCTCTGTAACTTTCCACAATCTTACTAACCCTCGTCATTGCCATTTTTCTCTATCTGTCCGCAAATTGCGGTATGTAGTGATTGTAGGGCATGAAATTTTTTTTGTCAAGTAGGAAGGGTATTTTCTTTAAAAACCCGATAAATCTTCTCGCAATCATAGTCAGGTGCAAACTGTCCTGCTATGGCACAAATTTGTTTTACCCTCTCCAAATCTTCTTCCAACTCTTCCGCAATCTGCTCAGGCGCATGATGCTTTTTCAGTTTACGGGTTACTAAGGAAATAATTGTCACTAGTTTTCCTTGTTCAAGCCCTTTTTCTATTCCTTTTTCTATTCCTGCTTCCAATCCATCATTCCATATCATTTCACCTAATTCTGTCACACTAATCGCCTCCTTATAGCCCTTTCCCAGCCATATGGGAAAGCACCTGCTTCTACTTTTATTATACGTCAAAAACACTCCCCCGACAATGGGCCGTAATTATATTTAATCGTTTTTTTGTATTTTTTAATGTTTAATATTGTTTTATTATCTATTACTTATGTTTCTGTGAAAACTTGTCCGAACCGGACGAAAGAATCGCTGAATAAAATAAAATTGACCAAACTGCTATTTCAGGCGTGTAATAAGTGAAAGGAGGTTGATGGGATGAAGAATACATTAGCAGGGCCCGCTGATCGTATTGAAACCATTATGCATACCTATGGCAATACGCTTTTTCGACTATGTCTTATTACACTGGGAAATGCAAGTGATGCGGAAGATGCAGTTCAAGAAACATTAATTAAGTATTTGCAGAAAACTCCTGCATTTGAAAATACTGATCATGAGAAAGCATGGCTCATTAAAGTTGCAACCAATAAGTGTAAAGATATACTGCGCTTTAAAAGCAGGCATCCGGTAGTTAATATTGATGAAATAAATGAATTTACCAAAGATACTTCAGATAGTGGTATTCTTGATGCACTTATGACGTTGCCTGATA
>JAZNNL010000111.1:0-7069 GCA_045580245.1 Lachnospiraceae bacterium | reverse complement strand
TGGTTATCGGTAACCACGTATTCTACTAATAATGACGAAAAGAAGGGTTGCGGGAACTTTCCCGTGACCCTTTCGTGCATTTATAGATATATTAATAAACTGCAACGTGCGCATAAAAAGATTGATGAGTTTGTGTATATGAAGTAATATAGAAATGTATCGAATAGGTTTAGAGAAAAGAGGACAAAAATATGCTGTATGTATGGTTATTGGTATTGCTTGTATGTATTATCGTAGAGTTTGTAACCATGGGACTTACCACAGTCTGGTTTGCAGGCGGTGCACTGGTAGCGATTTTGGCGGCGGCATTGCATGCACCGATACCGTTACAGGTTGCATTGTTCTTGGGCGTATCGATTCTGTTGCTTATATTTACCAGACCAATCGCTGTGAAGTATTTCAACAAAGACCGTATACGAACCAATGCAGAAAGTATGATTGGCAGACAGGCAATCGTTATCAGCGAAATCAATAATCTGGAAGGCATCGGACAGGTTACTGTGAACGGAATGGAATGGTCCGCCCGCAGTATCAATGATGTGGAAATTCCGGTTGGCGAAGTGGTGATTGTACGTGCCATCAACGGAGTGAAGCTGATAGTAGAACCAAAACAATAAACAAACAGGCAAAGAAACTTTGCCAATATGTATCCCGTAACGGGACAAAGAGGAAAGAGAGGAATAATTTATGGGACTTGAATTTTTAATTATTGCAATTATTGTATTACTTATCATTGTTTTAGTATCCTGTATCAAAGTGGTACCGCAGGCGCAGGCTTATGTAGTGGAACGTCTGGGTGCATATCAGGGAACCTGGTCCGTAGGTTTACATGTAAAGATGCCCTTCCTGGATAAGGTGGCAAGAAGAGTAAACTTAAAAGAGCAGGTAGCGGATTTCCCTCCTCAGCCCGTTATCACCAAGGATAACGTAACCATGAGAATCGATACCGTAGTTTTTTATCAGATTACTGATCCCAGACTGTTTACCTACGGTGTGGAAAATCCTATGATGGCAATTGAAAACCTGACTGCAACTACCCTGCGTAACATCATCGGTGATCTGGAATTGGATGAAACTTTAACTTCCCGTGAAACCATCAATACCCAGATGCGTGCAGCACTGGATATTGCAACCGACCCTTGGGGTATTAAAGTAAACCGTGTGGAATTAAAGAACATCATTCCTCCCGCAGAAATCCAGAATGCGATGGAAAAACAGATGAAGGCAGAACGTGAAAGACGTGAAGCGGTAACCAGAGCAGAAGGTGAAAAGAAAGCAAGCATCCTGCAAGCAGAAGGTGAAAAAGCATCTGCAATTCTTCGTGCAGAGGCTGAAAAGCAGTCCGCAATCCTTCGTGCAGAAGCAGAAAAAGAGAAGATGATCCGTGAAGCAGAAGGTGAAGCTGAGGCAATTTTGAAAGTGCAGCAGGCTAATGCAGATGGTATCAGAATGTTAAAAGAAGCAGGTGCTGATGAAGCAGTTCTTAAGATTAAGAGCTTGGAAGCATTTGAAAAGGCTGCAGACGGTAAGGCAACCAAGATTTTGCTTCCCACTGACCTGCAGGGCATCGCATCTTTAGCAACGACTTTTAGAGAAGTAAAGGACAACTAATCGGCGGATTAGTGTTAGATAATAAGATTTTAAACTCTTAAACTATACCAGAGAGGCTATTATAAAATAGTGATTTTGGGATTGGTTATAAAAAGTTTTCCGGCGCAGACCCTTGGCAAACGTCAGCACTTAGCGAGAAAGCTTCTTTCTTAGAAGCGTTCGAGCTTAGTACTGCTACGTTTGCCGTGGAGCGAGAGCGAGTCTGCAAGGAAACTTTTTATAATCGAATACACATTCAACTATTTTATAACAGCCTCTTTTACTTACTTCTTGAAAAAACCTTATAAATGCAGTATATTAGAAACATATTCCTTTAATTGGAACGCAAAATTGAAATGCGAAATCAGAATTATTTGTTGGTATAAGCCGTATGACGGCAGAATGTGAGGAAAAGATGAATTTAAAAGGCCGTGATTTTTTAAAGTTATTGGATTTTTCTGCAGAAGAGATTGCTTATCTGGTTGATTTGGCTGGTGAGTTAAAAGCGTATAAGAGAAAAGGAACCCCCGTCAGTGCTGAAACACAGGCAGTTTTGGATTCCGTAAAAGGCAAAAATGTAGCACTGATTTTTGAAAAAACAAGTACCCGTACCCGTTGTGCATTTGAAGTGGCTGCACATGATTTGGGGATGGGCAGTACATACTTAGACCCCAGCAGTTCCCAGATTGGGAAAAAGGAAAGCACCGCAGATACCGCAAGAGTACTGGCAGGCATGTTTGATGGTATTGAATACCGTGGCTACGGTCAGGAAATTGTAGAAGAACTGGCAAAATATTCCATGGTACCGGTTATCAACGGGCTTACCAATGAATTTCATCCTACACAGATGTTAGCAGACCTTTTGACCATTAAGGAACAGTTCGGTCATTTTGACGGTATTAAACTGACTTATATGGGTGATGCCCGTTACAATATGGGTAACTCCTGGATGGTAACCTGTGCAAAAATGGGTATGCATTTTGTGGCATGCACCACAAAAGACTATTTCCCGGAACCTGAACTGGTGGAACAGTGCAGAGCAATTGCAGCACAGACCGGCGGTACCATTACCCTGACAGAAGATGTTGCCGAAGGAACCAAAGATGCAGACGTGATTTATACCGATGTGTGGGTATCCATGGGTGAACCGGATGAAATCTGGGCAAGCCGTATCAAGGAATTGTCCCCTTATCAGGTGAATAAAGCTGTGATGGACAATGCGGCAAAGGGCGCAATCTTTATGCACTGTCTGCCTGCATTCCATGATTTAAAGACCAAGATAGGCGAAGAAATCGGTAAGAAGTTTGGTATTACGGAAATGGAAGTGACGCACGAAGTATTCGAGTCCGAACAATCCGTTGTATTCGAGGAAGCAGAAAACCGTATGCATACCATTAAAGCGATTATGGCGGCAATGTTCTAGAAGAAACGGAGCAGTATTTTTGGAAAAGAAGGAAGTAAAAGCAATACAGACCGGTAAAAACGGCAGGAATATTGTATTTTTGCAGAGTACCGATTCCACTAATATACAGGCAAAACGGTTGGCGGAAGAAGGCGCAACCCACGGTACATTAGTCGTAGCAGATGCCCAGACTGCCGGACGTGGCAGAAAAGGCAGAGAGTGGCAGTCTCCCCCGGGGAAAAATCTCTATTTTTCGTTACTGTTACGGGAAGGGATTCTGCCCGAAAAAGCGGCTATGTTGACCCTTGTGATGGGATTGTCCGTGCAGGAAGCGATTGCGAAACACTGTGGTGTGCAAACGGCTATCAAGTGGCCCAATGATATTGTGTTGGGTGATAAAAAGCTGTCAGGGATTCTCACGGAAATGTATTTTGACGAAAAAAACGCGCCATATGTCATAATCGGAACCGGTGTGAACATAAAGCCACAGGAATTCCCGGCAGAACTTAGGGATAAAGCAACGTATCTGGAAAGTGCGGGCAAAGAAGTATCTGCGCAGGCATTGTTACAAAGTATTATAGAGTGTTTTGACGAAAAGTATGTACTGTTTTTGAAAACCATGGACTTATCCTGTTTGAGCGAAGCCTACAATGAGGTGCTGATTAACCGGGGGAAAGAAGTACGGGTTTTGGACCCTGCCGGCACATACAACGGTGTAGCGGAGGGGATTGATCAAGAAGGCCAACTGCTGGTACGCATGGCCGATGAAACAGTGCGCAACGTTTATGCCGGAGAAGTATCGGTGAGAGGAATTTACGGATATGTGTGACAAGGAAAATAAGGAACATACCGTGCTGTGCGGTGCCAGTTCCTATGAAATGAAATATTATTTTAACGAGCAGTTTAACGGGATTCCCGATTCTATCAAAGATGAACTGCATATATTGTGTGTGCTTTTTACGGAAGAAGTAGGCGGTACCTTTACCATTGCCTTTGATGAAGAGGGCAATGTAGTGATGGAAACGGATGCAGATGATGATGATATTTATTATGATGAAATCAGCAGCGGACTGATGGTATCAGAAGTGCGCAGAAAAAGGCAGGAATTGTTTGAAAGCCTGAGCATGTATTACAGAGTATTTGTGTTACATGAAGACATAAGCGGATTATTGGAGGAAGAAGTATGATACTGGTAATTGACGTAGGAAATACAAATATCACTTGCGGTGTATATGAGGGAGAAGAATTAAAAGCAACCTTCCGCATTACCACCAAATCTCCCAGAACTTCAGATGAATACGGTATTGTATTGTCAGAGCTGTTGGAGAGTCGCGGCGTAAAGAAGGAAGATATCGAAGGCACGATTATTGCCAGCGTGGTACCCGACCTGATGCACTCCTTAAAGGGCTCTATTGTGCGTTATATGGGTCATGACCCTCTGATTGTAGGCCCCGGCGTAAAGACGGGTATCCGTATTGTCACCGAAAACCCCAGAGGGGTTGGTGCAGACCGTATTGTGGACGCAGTGGCAGCTTATGAAAAGTACGGCGGACCTGTTTTGGTTATGGACTTCGGTACTGCAACCACTTATGATTTGGTAGGTAAGGACGGTACCTTTGAAGCAGGTATTACGGCACCCGGCATCCGTATCAGTGCGGAAGCGTTGTGGGACCGTACGGCAATGCTTTCCAAAATTGAAATCAAAAAGCCCAAATCCATTCTGGCTCAGGAAACCGTCAGCAGTATGCAGGCCGGTTTGATTTACGGTCAGGTGGGCCAGGCAGAATATATTGTGAAAAAAGTGCGTGAAGCCAGCGGCTATGAAGATTTGAAGGTAGTAGCAACCGGCGGTCTGGGACGTATCGTAGCAGACGAAACCGATAGCATTGATGTTTATGACAGTGCTCTTACATTAGACGGCTTACGTATTATTTACGAAAAGAACAGGAAACAGTAATTTTGAAGAAATTAACAATCGGTAATGTAGAACTTGATAACCCGGTGATACTGGCACCCATGGCGGGTGTGACGGACCTGCCCTTCAGGCTCCTTTGTAAGGAGCAGGGGGCAGGACTTTTGTGTATGGAAATGGTAAGTGCCAAAGCTATTTACTATAATAATAAAAACACAGAAGCCCTGATGGAAATCCGTCCCGAAGAATGCCCGGTATCGTTACAGCTTTTTGGCTCTGACGCAGATATTATGGCAGAAATGGCAAAGAGGATAGAAGAGAGACCCTTTGCCATACTGGATATCAATATGGGGTGTCCGGTACCCAAAGTGGTGAATAACGGGGAAGGCTCTGCCCTGATGAAAAATCCAAAACTGGTGGAAGAAATTGTCAGTAAAGTGTCCCGTGCCATTCAGAAGCCCGTTACCATTAAAATCCGCAGGGGCTTTGATGATAACCATTTAAACGCAGTGGAAATTGCAAAAATTGCAGAAAGTGCGGGCGCGGCAGCAGTGTCAGTGCACGGACGCACCAGAGAACAGTACTACTCCGGCAAAGCAGACTGGGACTGCATCCGTCAGGTAAAAGAAGCGGTAAAGATTCCGGTAATCGGTAACGGAGACATCACGGATGCAACTGCGGCAAAAGAAATGTTTGAACAGACCGGTTGTGACGGTGTGATGATAGGCAGAGGCTCCCAAGGGAACCCCTGGATATTCAGGGAGGTGGTGGAATATCTGGAAACCGGAGAGATTCCTGCACGTCCTACTATGGAAGAAGTACGAAAGACGGTAGAACGCCACGCGGCACTGCAGTTGGAAATCAAGGGAGAATATACCGGTGTGCGGGAGATGCGTAAACACCTGGCATGGTATACCACCGGCTATCCCAATTCCGCAAAGTTCCGCCAGATGGTAAACTGCATGGAAACCATGGATGATTTACTAAAGAGTCTGGATTTGATATTTCCGGTGTAAAGGGACCGGTAGCATTTTGCGACAGAAAAAAGATAGTATAAAATTTCGGACGATGGCATATCTTCATAGGGGGTAAACCTATGGAAGAGATGACTATCGTCCGTTTTTTTGTGGACAAAGAAAAAAGAGGAAAAGAAAAACGGTGGGGCTGTTGGAGGTATTTTGTATCTGCAAAAAGTGCGCTTGTGGGAAAAGAACAGGTACATTTGATTGAGGTGCGTCTGCCGGGATTCTTCTATAAAAATAAGACGTGGACAGAAAAACAGCGCAGAATATATCTGGAAGGTTTGTGCATACCTGAAGAAGGCGTTGGAACTTATTATCTGTTTGAAAAAGAAGCGGAAGCATTTCTGGGAATGAAAAATAACGTATTACCTGCAGGATTTTTGCGTCTGTTGCTGCAAAATTGCGGGATACGGTTTTCGGCTTTGGTATGGTTGAACGATGGTGAAGAAGGACGGGAAGAACTGTTGGAGAAATGGGTGCGGCATACCCGGTATATAGGTGTGGTGTCACCGGAAGAATTGATAGAGGAATGGCAGGAAACGCTCTGGGAAGAATACGGATTTCTGTTGGAGGCAGCAGAAGAAGTGTCGGAATTACACATACCCGGGGAAGGCAGACAACTTTGGATAACCGGCAGGGAATTGTACGGACTAAAACCGGATATGCTTGCGCAGGGAGCGGTATTTATCAGCACAGAAGTGGATGGGATGGGTAAAAATTTGTGTGCAAGGGCAAAAGATGTGAAATATCTTGATATCAAATGCTTTTTGGCAAGTCTTTTTCCTTGACACTGTAAGGAAAATTCAGTATAATGCCTATGTTAATCTAGGTATCGTGCAGTCATTTGACCAAAGATAACCGGAAATTGACAAGCAAAACTATTGTGTATATTTAAGAAGGAAGGCGGATACCATGGAATCTAAGAAAAACATCCTGACCTATGAAGGGTTAAAAAAATACGAAGAAGAACTGCAGGATTTAAAAGTAGTTAAAAGAAAAGAAGTAGCACAGAAAATCAAAGAAGCAAGAGAACAGGGTGACCTTTCCGAAAATGCAGAATATGATGCAGCGAAGGACGAGCAGAGAGATATCGAAGCCCGTATCGAAGAGCTGGAAAAAATCTTAAAGAATGCAGAAGTAGTG
>JAZNNL010000110.1:0-21811 GCA_045580245.1 Lachnospiraceae bacterium | reverse complement strand
ATTCCGGAACAGTTCGGCAGAACTATTGTTAAAAGATGTTAAGAATTATAAAACGCTTTTGTTACCAAACGACAAAGTAAAAGATTCCGAAAAATTGATAGAGATAATTTCTACAGGAAAATTTGATTATGTAATCAGTTTTGGTCAAAGACCGAATATAAAAGACAACGTACATATTGAAACAACTGCTAAAGATGGTGAGTATCATATTGCTACTGGCTTTGATTGCGAAAAGTTAAGTCAGTTATTTACCCAGAAGGGTATGATTTCTAAAATTTCGCATAATGCAGGAACCTCTTATTGCAATCAATTATATTTGAATGGTTTGCAGTATATTTCTACCAAGCATCTGGATACAAAAATAGTTTTTATACATATCCCTTATGAGAAGAATATATCGAATTTTGATAGTTTTCGTAGAAAGATTTTGGAAGTGATTGCAGGGATAGAATAAAGAAAAAGGATGGTTGCATAGGAAAGATTTTTATGAAATAAGGAAACTTGCAAAAATGGAATAGTAGTGTTATTATTTGGGTATGTCATTCAGACATACTCTTTTTTTTATTCAATTATCGTGAGTATTCACTCAATGAATTCAAAGAACACCAAATTCTAATAGGAGGTACATAGTGGACAAACAAGTAAAAGATAGTTGTGTATCATCATGCACTAATTTAATGCAGGCAGGTGAAAATAAGGTAATGCATACTCCTGAGCAGTTAATAGAAATTGAAGAATATATTAATAGTTCTAATGAGCAAATCGGTGTATGGGCTGAACGGAAAAGAAATGGGCAAAAGGCATTGAAATATTTACCGGTTGCAAAGGTAATTGATAGTGTTGCGGATTATGTGCAGAAAAAGTATGGAATCGATATTCACGGGAATAGTGTTGGCTTGAATGAATCCTCATTAAAACATATAGATAGTGAACATATTAATAGTATATCTAAATCAAAAATGAGTAATGCGGATTTAGAAAGAATAGGGTATGTTTTGGAACACCCTGATGAGATTGCATTGACACAGAAAAGAACAACAGCAACTAGGACAAAGGACAATAAAAAAGCTCCCAAAATAGTATTACGTAAAAGAATAGATGGTCACTATTATGTAGTGGAAGCAGTGACAGATGCAAAAGCAGGTCAAGATGTGGTTATTACTGCTTTTATTGAAGAAGTTGAAAAAGAATCCCCCAAGTATAAAGAAATATTTAAAGGAGCCTATCATGTGCCAAATGCCCTTGATATTACAAGTCCTTAGGCTAACGTCCAAAACGTACATGAAAATAGCTCCTTTGATTTTTAGTATATCCGGTTTATACGAAAAAGTCAACGGGAGGGAATGCGGATTCTATTGGTTTTCCCTACCTCGAATTTTCATCCAGATTATCCAGCGCATATTCCAAAGACTGGATAACTAATTTGTTTACACTTATATTGTTTGCACTTGCCACTTCCTCTAATTGCTTTACCAGTATTGTAGGAATTCTGAAAGTCTTATTTTGATATTCATCATAGTTTTTTTGAACAGTAAATATGTGTATCACCTCATAAATGATTTGACAATTAATTTAAAAACAAATAGATACGTTGTTTTGTCTTGTAAAATGATGTGTAATTGCAAAGAAAGACAAATTGTGCTAATGTGGTAACCATAGAAGAAGGGAGCGTCAGAGGATGAAAAGAAATAAGCTAAGAACTTTCGCTAACAATGCCTACGCTGTAAAAACGGTATGGAGTATTAGTAAAAGGCGAGTGATACATACAGCGCTGGATTCTGTCATAGGTTACGTGGAATGGATTTTTATGAGTATCTTTTTTACACGTTATGTGATACATGTCATTGAAACGAAAGTGCCCTTTGAACAAATACTGGGTTTTATCGGTTTATGTTTTATTGGTTTTAGTTTGATTGCCATGTATAACAGTTATATGAGCTCTGTAATAGTACCCTTTACGGATAACAAGATTTACCGCGTGTTGTACAAAAAGCTTTATGCCAAAGCAAGAAATGTGGAACTTCGTTGTTTTGAGGATGCGGATTTTTACAACAAATATACCATGGCGTTAGACAATTCCGCGCAGAAGATGACAAAGTCGGTGGAGTTTTTCTTTCAAGTGTTTTTTGGAGTGGTGGCGGCAGTAGTTGCTTTTTCCTCCATGTTTATGATTGACCCGTTTTCTGTATTGTTTGTGATTTCACCCATTATCGGCAATTTTGTGTTTGGCGGATTGATGAATAAAATCTGGGGCGGACGTTATGAGGACAATGTAAAGCATAACCGCAAAGCAGAGTATGTAAACCGTGTGATGCATCTGGCAGAATTTGCCAAAGAAATCCGCTATTCTAATATTCACGACCTGATGATGAAGCGATATAGAGAAGCCATGAAAGGAAATCAGGAAGTTGCGGATAAATATGCTGGGAAAGCAATTGTATATTCCTGGGCACAGAATGTAACTACTTTTGCACTTGTATTTGAAGGCATTATGATTTATGCAGCATACCGTACCATTGTTTCTAAAACCATGGGACTGGCAGAACTTGCTATTATGTTTACTGCCATGTCCACCTCATCATGGATATTAATCGGTATATTTAACAATCTGATGGAAGCTATGAAAAACGGAGAGTTTTTGGAGTATTTCCGTACGTTTATGGAATACGAGGAGAGAATACCGGAAAACCAGGACGGTATTATGCCTGAGGAAAAAGTATATTCTATAGAGTTTAAAGGCGTTTCTTTTTCTTACAAGGAAGAAGAAAAAGTAATTGAAAAGCTTTCCTTCAAAATAGAGGGTGACAAAGTCTGTGCCCTGGTAGGGCACAACGGTGCCGGAAAATCTACCATTATCAAATTGTTATTCAGATTGTACGACCCTACAGAGGGTGAGATTTTGGTAAACGGTATCAATATAAAAGAATATAACTTAAAAGCATATCGCAGACTTTTCTCGGCGGCTTTTCAGGATTACAAGGTGATGGCAATGTCCGTAAAGGACAACGTACTGATGGGAGCTACTTTTGACAATCCTGAAGAAACAGTGGAGCATGCGCTTACCTGTGCCGGTGTCTGGGAGAAAATTATGAGTCTGCCAAAAGGTATGGACACCATAATGACCAAGGAATTCGATAAGGAAGGTGTGGTGTTATCCGGAGGGGAACAGCAAAAAATTGTGGTAGCAAGAGCATTTGCACAGAAAGCAGGCGTCAAAGTATTTGATGAGCCGTCCTCTGCACTGGACCCGATTGCGGAATACGAGCTTTACAAAGGGATTATGGATGAGAGCAAGGGGCATATTACTATATTTATTTCCCACCGTTTATCCTCTGTAAAGGATGCAGACATGGTATTTATGTTAGAAAACGGCAAAGTAATTGAACAGGGCAGCCACAAGGAATTGATGGCATTGTCCGGCAAATACTGTGAAATGTTTACTAAGCAGGCACAGAATTATCTGGCAGATGAAAGCTATGGAAAGGAGGCATAGGTATGAGTAAGGAAAAACAAGGTTTTCAGAAAACTGTAAAAAATAACTGGTACTTATTTAAACTATGCTTCAAAGCGGCCCCGAAGTATACCGTGCTCAGTATTGTAGAAAATATCCGCAATGAACTGGTTATCTTTTTAGAGTTTACTTTTGGATTAAACTATGTATTAGAGTGCGCAGAGTTTGGTAGACCATTCAAAGAAGCAGCAGTATTTTTACTCTGTCTTCTTGCATTTGTGGTTTTGGGACTATTGTTTAACGCGTATTTATACCAGAAATTGCAGATGAAGTCACAACCGAAAATCAAGCAGGCACTAAAAGAGTTACTTTTTGAAAAAGCAAGGGAAATTGACCTTGCCTGTTATGACGACCCTGCCTTTTACAATGATTATGTGCTTTCTGTTTCTGAGGTGGAAAACCAGGTGGACAGATTGTTTCGGATGATTTCGGGATTGTTTGCGGGATTGACATCCATGGTGCTGTCCGGAGGATTCTTTTTAGGTAATGACCCTATATCCTTTGTGTTTGTAGCAATTGCATTTGTGGCAGCACTGGTTTCCGGTAATGTACTGAATAAGTTAAATTTCAAAATCCGTAACGAGAAAAATCCATATGAAAGAAAGCTTGGGTATGTAAACCGTGTATTCTATTTGAATGATTATGCCAAGGAAGTGCGTTTAAATACAGAAGTATCGGCAGAGCTTTTAAAGGACTTTGAAGAAACCAATGACAGGGTATTAGCAGTAGATAAGAAAAATGCAGCAAAACGGTTCTGGCTGCAATACATGAAAGATTTTATCTGCAACCAGTTTATTATTTACATTGTGTATTTGATATATCTGGTTTATAACGCAGTGGTATTAAAGCGGATTTCATATAGTAACGTGGCAGTTATGCTGACAACTGCGAACCGTATGAAAAACAGGATGCGTCAGTTTTCAGGGGTGTATCCGCAAATGAAGGAAATCAGCCTGTATGTGGACAAGATGCAAAAATTCCTGGATAGGAAGCCGGAGATTGTAAGTTTAAAGAAGCTGTCAGTGCCAATGCACCCTGCGGAGATTGAATTAAAGAATGTATCCTTTGGTTATAACGAGGAAGAGGGATACATTCTCAACAATATCAATATGAAAATACACCCTTATGAAAAGATTGCAATTGTTGGATATAACGGCGCAGGTAAGACCACATTGATTAAGTTAATCATGCGTCTTTATGATCCAAACGAAGGGGAAATTTTACTGGATGGGGTAAACATCAAAGAGTATGATGTAGAAGAATACCGACAGAAAATCGGAACTGTTTTTCAGGATTTTAAAATTTTTGCGGCGACAGTCAAAGAAAATGTATTACTTGATTTTGCAGAAAACGGAGAAGATATAGCCGTTAAGGAAGCTCTGCAAAAAAGCGGATTTTCAGAGAGGCTGGAGAATCTTAGCGATGGACTGCATACCCATTTAACCACAGAGTTTGAGGAGGATGGAGTAAACCTTTCAGGTGGAGAAGGCCAGAAACTGGCAGTAGCGAGAGTCTTTTATAAAGATGCCAATTTAATTATCTTAGACGAGCCTTCCAGCGCTCTTGACCCCATTGCGGAGTACCATTTAAATCATTCCATGCTTACAGCGGCAGAGAAGAAATCGGTAGTATTTATTTCACACCGTCTTTCCACTACACGTATTGCAGACCGAATCTATATGCTGGAAAACGGAAGTATTATAGAAGAGGGCAGTCATGAAAAATTGCTGCGGCTTGGAGGTAAATACGCACAGATGTGGCAGGTGCAGGCAGGACAATATGTATAATCATACACAGAAAACACCAATGGCAGACTGCGTTTGGTGTTTTCGTTTTTTAACATGCATAAAATCCATTTCTTGTCCATATATTATACTAATTGTGCATTCCGTTTTAGTGCACATAGTAAAAATAGCCCCCTTTGGGCGGAATGAGAGGAAAGTATGGCAAGAGGACAAAGAAAACCCATTGAAGACAAAATCAGAGAAAAAGAAGAAGTAATCGCAGCATTAAAAATCAGAATTTCATCCGAAGAAAAAGAATTGGCAGAATTAAGAAAAGAGAAGCGTGAAAAAGAAATGGCTGCAATCAGTTCCATGCTGGAAGAATCCAATTTAAGTATCGAAGAGGCAAAAGAAATCCTGGGACAACATATTGCGGGCGCGGCAGGGGTGTGTTAAACTGTAAAAAACGTCAAAAGAACAGGAGATACTTATGCGTATAGGAATGGGATATGATGTACACAAACTGGTAGAAGACAGAGACCTGATTATGGGCGGTGTCAAGATACCCTACGAAAAGGGTCTTTTGGGCCACTCTGATGCGGATGTACTTCTGCATGCCATTATGGATGCGTTGTTAGGAGCAGCAGCATTGGGCGATATCGGCAAACATTTTCCGGATACGGACCCTGCATACAAGGGAGCGTCTTCCATGGTATTGTTAAAACGTGTAGGAGAGTTGTTGGAAGAAAACTGTTTCCTCATTGAAAATATCGATGCTACCATTATTGCACAGGCACCGAAAATGCGTCCCCATATCGATACCATGCGGGAAAATATTGCAAGCGCATTAAACATAACGGTAGAACAGGTCAATGTAAAAGCCACCACAGAAGAAGGATTGGGCTTTACCGGTAGCGGAGCAGGGATTTCTTCTCAGGCTATCTGTATGCTCACCACACCCAGAGAACTGTATGCTACAGACGTAAGCGGACAGGATGGCGAAAAGTGTACGGGCTGTCCCGGATGTGGCAAGGCCTAATACGAATTCATACTGAAAAGACAAGGCAAATCCGGTTGACAAACCATAGGGATTTGCTTTATTCTTACATAGGAAACTACATTTCCTGACAGGAGGAAATTTGAGATGGAAAATAAGATAAAATTATATAATTCTTTAACCAAGAAAGAAGAGTTGTTTATACCCAATGAAGATGGCAAAGTAGCAATGTATACCTGTGGACCTACCGTATATCATTTTGCCCACATCGGTAACTTAAGAAGCTACATTATGGAAGACTTATTGGAGAAAACACTGCGTTACGTAGGCTATGATGTAAAGCGTGTTATGAATATTACTGATGTAGGTCATTTATCCAGTGATGCAGATACCGGTGAAGATAAGATGCTTAAAGGTGCAAAGAGAGAGCATAAGACTGTGATGGAAATTGCGCAGTTTTATACCGATGCATTCTTTTCAGACTGTAATAAATTAAATATCAAGCGTCCTGATGTGGTAGAACCTGCCACCAATTGTATTGCGGAATTTATCCATATGGTAAGTGCTCTGCTGGAAAAGGGATATGCTTACGAAATGGGCGGCAATATTTATTTCGATACTTCTAAGCTGGAAAATTACCATGTATTCTCCGGTCAGAATGAAGACGAACTTTTGGTAGGCGTACGTGATGATGTAGAAGAAGATGCCAACAAGAAAAACAAAAGTGACTTTGTACTTTGGTTTACTAAATCCAAATTTGATGACCAGGAATTAAAGTGGGAAAGTCCATGGGGATTAGGTTATCCCGGCTGGCATATAGAGTGCTCCTGCATCAGCATGAAGCATCTGGGTGAATATATGGATATCCATTGTGGCGGTATCGACAATATTTTCCCTCACCACACCAATGAAATTGCACAGAGTGAGGCGTATCTGGGACATAAGTGGTGTAACTACTGGTTCCATGTACATCACTTAAATGATAAATCCGGCAAGATGAGTAAGTCAAAGGGAGACTTCTTAACTGTATCTCTTTTGGAAAGCAAGGGCTATAATCCGCTGGTATACAGACTGTTCTGTTTACAGTCCCATTACCGCAAGCCCTTAGAGTTTTCTTACGAAGTACTGGACAACATGACAGTAGCATACAACAAGCTTGTGAAGAAAATCAGTGATTTATCTGATGCCGGTGAAGTAGAGCAGGATAAGTTTGATGCTTACAGAGCGCGTTTTGAAGAAGCACTTAGCAATGATATGAATTCCTCTATGGCGATTACTGTTTTATATGAAATGTTAAAAGCTGACATGAACGATAAGACCAAGAAGGAACTGGCAAAGAGCTTTGATGAAGTACTTTCCTTAGATTTATTAAATGCGAAGACAGAAGAGGCACCTGCAGTGGATGCAGAGCTGGAAAACTACGTTCTTGCAAAGATTGAGGAAAGAAAAGAAGCAAAGAAAGCCAAGGATTTTGCTACAGCTGATGCCATCCGTAATGAACTGTTGGAGCAGGGCATCATCTTGGAAGATACCAGAGAGGGCGTAAAATGGCGGAAAGCTTAAGTTTACTGGCAAAAATAAAAGAGACCTTTGCAGTGAAAGAGGTGGATGTGCGTGCATATTCACCTCTTACTTTGGCATATATAGGAGATGCGGTTTATGATATTATTATCCGCACGGTTGTAGTGGAACGTGCCAATCAGGCAGCCAATGTATTACATAAAAAGACCAGCAGTTACGTTAAGGCCCAGACACAGGCAGCTATGATAGAAGCCTTATTACCGGAACTGACTTCCGACGAAGAAGCGGTTTACAAAAGAGGCCGTAATGCCAAATCCTATACCACTGCAAAAAATGCAAGCATTGCAGATTACAGAAAAGCAACCGGTTTTGAAGCCTTGGTTGGATTTTTATACTTAATGGATGATACGGACCGGATTTTACATCTGGTTAAGACCGGACTTGCGAAACTGGATATGGAACTGTAAGGAGAATACCATGGGATACGAAGAATTTACCATTGAAGGCAGAAATGCCGTAATAGAAGCATACCGTTCCGGCAAACCCATAGACAAGCTTTTTGTCTTGGACGGTTGTCAGGACGGCCCGATTATGACCATTAAAAGGGAAGCAAAAAAGGCCGGTACGCTGGTGAAATATGTGACCAAAGAAAGACTGGACCAGATGTCCGATACCGG
This sequence comes from Lachnospiraceae bacterium, assembly GCA_045580245.1. Lineage (GTDB taxonomy): Bacteria > Bacillota > Clostridia > Lachnospirales > Lachnospiraceae > Acetatifactor. The sequence continues at coordinate 13,381 of JAZNNL010000110.1, read as the reverse complement.
AAAGCACCAGGGCGTCATTGCCCAGGCTGCGGCATATACCTATGCGGAAGTAGAGGATATTTTGGATGTAGCAAAGGAAAAAGGAGAACCGCCTTTTATCTTTCTTTTGGACAATATTGAAGACCCGCACAATTTAGGTGCCATTATCCGTACCGCCAATCTGGCAGGTGCCCATGGGGTGATTATACCCAAGGACAGAGCGGTAGGTCTGACTGCAGTAGTGGCAAGAACCTCTGCAGGTGCATTAAATTATACCCCGGTAGCCAGAGTCACTAATCTTGCCCGCACCATAGAGGACTTAAAAAAAGAAGGTCTTTGGTTTGTATGTGCAGATATGGGTGGCACCGTCATGTATGATTTAAACTTAAAAGGTCCAATCGGCATAGTGATTGGTAACGAAGGTGCCGGAGTAGGCAAACTTGTAAAAGAAAAATGTGACATGGTCGCGTCTATCCCCATGAAGGGCGATATCGACTCCTTAAACGCTTCTGTGGCAGCAGGGGTACTGGCGTATGAAATCGTGCGACAGCGACTGAAAGGATAAGTGGAAAAGAAGGTATGCTGGATTACGGGCAAGTAACGGATGAAGAATTGATTGTCCGTCTAAGGGACGGGGAAAAGCAGATTACGGATTATATCATGGACAAGTACAAAAATCTGGTACGCAGTAAAGCAGGTTCCATGTTTATCTTAGGTGCGGACAGGGATGATCTGATTCAGGAAGGCATGATAGGTCTGTTTAAGGCTATCAGAGACTATGATTGCGGAAGAGACGCCAGCTTTTTTACTTTTGCGGAACTTTGTATCAGCAGACAGATGTATTCAGCGGTACAGGCTGCAGGACGCATGAAGCATATTCCTTTAAACTCTTATATTTCATTATACGGAGGCAGTACCGGACCGGGAGAGGAAGAGGAAAACGGTGTATTGCCGGTTTTGGCGGACAATGGGCTGAATCCGGAAGATTTGGTCATCGATAAAGAAAACGTGGAATATTTGGAAAAGCAGATTGAACAGGAACTGAGTGCTTTTGAAAAACAGGTACTGGATTTGCATTTGACGGGAATGAGTTATTCCCAGATTGCCAGAGTGCTTGGCAGGGATGAAAAATCCACGGATAATGCATTGCAGAGAATTAAGGGAAAAATTAAAAAGATGCTTGTGAAATAGCATTATTCTTTAAGACAATCAAGGCGGTTTACGTTCATAAAGAAATGATATAAGAATTGGAGTGAGCAACATGGTAAAATACGGAAGAAAATCCCGCAAGAGAAGCATAAGTCTGTGGGGAGTTTGTTTTGCTGTTTTATCAGGTTGCTTTTTTGTATGTCTGGTTTTATGGCTGACCGGGTACATTCCCGGCATGGCAGAAAAACACGACAGCCCCCAAAATACAGATACTGTTGTAGCGGAAAAGACCGGGTCTGTATGGGAAGTGCACTGCATAGACGTAGGACAGGCGTCTGCGACTTTAGTGATTGCAGGGGAGCATGCTATGTTAGCGGATACCGGAAATAAAGATGATGCGAACATGGTATTGACATATTTGAAAGAAGTGGGTGTGGACAGTCTGGAGTATTTGTTTCTGACCCACCCGCATGAAGACCATATCGGTTCTGCAGCTGCAATTTTAAGGGAGATACCGGTAGAGAGAGTTTTGATGCCGGATATCAGCATCGATATGTGCGAAACAGTGTGTTATGCAAATTTGCTTGCCGCGATTGAGGAAAAAGAACCGGTTGTGGATTACCCCGTTGCAGGAGATACTTATGAAATGGGCGTTTTTTCATTTACAATCGTTTGTCCTTCTCCGGAATGGGTGACAGATGAAAAGGATTTAAATGAAAGCTCTTTAGGTATCCGGATTTCGGACGGAGAACACCATATTTTGCTGTATGGCGATGGGAAGCAGTACTGTGAGAATTATATGGTTGCACATCAGGAAATTGAAGCAGATATATTGATTGTAGGGCATCACGGCAGCACATACAGTAGTTCACAGGCATTTTTAGAGGAGGTTAGACCGCAATACGCAGTCATTTCCTGCGGTAAGGACAATGACTATGGGTTTCCGCACCGTTTAGCCCTAAGACGCCTGGAAAGTGTGGGAGCAGAAATCATGCGGACAGATGAATCAGGTACCATTGTATTTTATTTTGATGGAAAAAATATAAGTTTTTGATGAAAAATTTTTAGATATGTGGTATACTGGACAAAGGCAAAATGATTAAATGGCGGAGAGGATATTATGCAACCGGAATACACGAAAGTAAAAGTGCATAACGAAATTGAACTTTGTGAAACCACAGATATGGAAATGAAGCAGCAGATTGAGCGAATATTGTTGCGCAACCGGATTTCATACTATATAAAGTGGCATAAGCAGGGATTATTTAAACGTAGCAAAAATGTGTGCGTATTTTGTATCAATGATAATTCTAAGGAAGAGGCAGAAGAACTGGTGCGTTCTCTTTCTGAGAATATAGAAGATTCTGTGCGTTTTCTGTTACGGAAAACAGGGGAAAGTTATTTTTAATGAAAGCGGGAATCGGCCTGCTTCACGCGAGATATGCGTGAGGCAGGTTTTTTATTGCATGGAGATTTTTTGTGTTGACAGTGAGAAAGCAAAGCAGTATCATGTTAAAGGTTTTGAAAACATTTTAAAATAACAGATGAGAAACCGAAAGTGAGGATGGGAGACAGTATGGAAGCATACGGTATTTTTAAGGATTTAGCGATTATTATTGTTTTTGCCAAATTTTTTGGTATTGTAGCAAGAAAGTTAAAAGCACCACAGGTAGTTGGAGAAATTGTAGCAGGATTGATTATTGGTCCAAGTATGTTAGGGTTGGTGCAGCAAACTGACTTTTTGGTACAGATGGCGGAAATCGGTGTTGTGCTTTTGATGTTTTCAGCAGGTTTGGAAACGGATTTAAAGGATTTGTTAAAGACCGGTCCCAAGGCATTTTTAATTGCCTGTGCCGGTGTGTTTGTGCCTCTTGTGGGCGGTGCACTTTTATATATGGGCTTTTACGGAGCTTCTCCCTGGGGGTCAGAAGGTTTTTATAAAGCAGTTTTTATCGGTGTGATTTTAACGGCGACTTCGGTAAGTATTACGGTAGAAACCTTAAAGGAAATGGGAAAACTGAAAGGTAAAATAGGAACCACTATTTTAAGCGCTGCCATTATTGATGACGTTATCGGTATTATTGTACTGACCTTTGTTATCGGATTTAAAAATCCCGAAAGCAATCCCGGAAAAGTCATTTTAAGTACAGTTCTGTTTTTCCTGTTTGCAGGAGTGGTAGGGTTTATTATTTACAAAATCTTCAAAAAAATTGATAACCGTTATCCCCATACCAGAAGAATCCCGATTATAGGACTGGCTCTTTGTCTGGCACTGGCATATATTGCAGAACATTATTTTGGTATTGCAGATATTACAGGTGCTTATGTGGCAGGTATTATTCTTTGTTCCATTAGAGACAGTGAATATATTGCAGAAAAAATGGATATCAATTCTTATATGTTATTTGGACCCGTATTTTTTGCAAGTATTGGTTTGAAAACCAATATTGAAAATGTGACCGGAGGTATCCTGTTATTTGCGGCAGCTTTTGTTGCAGTGGGACTGATTACAAAGATTGTTGGATGCGGTCTGATTTCAAGATTGTGCGGATTTAAAGGTATCAACTGTATTAAAATTGGTGTAGGAATGATGACCCGCGGGGAAGTTGCCCTGATTGTGGCACAGAAAGGTCTTTCTGTAGGGCTTTTAGAACCGGTGTACTTTACTGCCGTTATTTTACTGATTATCGTGTCCAGTATATGTACCCCTATTATATTAAAGGTTCTTTATACCAAGGCACCGGAAGAACCCGTGATGTAAAAAGTGTAAAGATATAAAAAGTACCTGTGTAAAAACGCAGGTACTTTTCTTTTGTATATTTATCGTACGCTAGTGTTAAAATTAAGTGTGGTGAATATGACGCTTTAGGGCTTCAAAACTTTCGCTGCTGATATGATGCTCGAGTTTGCAGGCATCCTCTGTAGCAGTTTTTTCGTCTACGCCTAAAGACACAAGCCAGGAGGAGATAAGCTTATGACGCTCATACATGGTTTCTGCAATTTCACGGCCTTTTGCGGTAAGGTAAATATAACCTTGTTCCGTAACGGTGATATAGCCGTCTTCACGCAGATGCTTCATGGCAACACTGATACTGGATTTTTTGAAATTTAATTCTGTTGCAATATCCACAGAGCGGACTACGGGAAGTTTTTCACCCAGCATAAGTATGGTTTCTAAATAATTTTCCGCAGATTCCCTTATTGTCATTTGCTGCTTCTCCTTGTGTGAAAATGTATGAAAACAGTATAGCACACAATTTGAAAATAGAAAATGATATTTTTTCGTAATAAGCAGATATTCCCACAATTTATATTGAAATTTTTAGTGGACATGTTAAAATGGCGTTAGGCATTTTAACGGCCGGAAGCGGACATGACCCAGGCGTTCTTTGTAAGCATTGGGAACCGAAAGGAGAATCAGTATGTTACAGGCGAAACATCTTTCTTTTTCTGTTACGGAAGAGGGAAAGACCAGAAAAATAATAGATGACGTTTCTTTTGATGTAGCAGAGGGAGAAATGTTAGTGATTACCGGACCTAATGGCAGCGGTAAATCCACATTGGTAAAACTGTTGATGGGAATTGAAGAAGCCTCAGAAGGCAATATCATATTGGATGGAGAGGATGTCTCCCAAATGTCTATAAATGAGCGTGCCAACGCCGGCATGGGATATGCTTTCCAGCAACCGCCCCGGTTTAAGGGCATGACAGTGAAAAAATTACTGGCACTTGCTTCGGGGGGCAAATCCAATGAAACAAGTCTTTGCGATTTGCTTTCAGGCGTAGGATTATGTGCAAGAGAATACTTAAACCGTCAGGTGGACGATACCCTTTCCGGCGGCGAGATGAAACGTATTGAAATTGCTACGGTTTTAGCAGGGAAACATAAAATTTGCCTTTTCGATGAACCGGAAGCGGGGATAGATTTGTGGAGTTTTTCCATGCTGGTAAAACAGTTTGAAAAAATTCATCAGGAAAAGAAAGAAAGCATTATAGTGATTTCCCATCAGGAAAAACTGATCAATATGGCAGACCGTATTATGCTCTTAAAGGACGGAAAAATTGAAAAGCTCGGCACGAGAGAAGAAGTGGCGGGAGATTTGTTTACCGGCGGCGGTTTCTTTGGTTGTAACAAAGCAGAATCATAGCACGGGAAATAATGGTATATAGGAGATAATGGGAGGAATCATGGAAATAGATCAGATTACACAACAGGTATTAGACGTGATTGATGATACGGGCTTTTCACAGGAAGGAGCCCACAATCTCAGATACAACGGATATGCGTTGTGTCGGGGAGACAGTGAAAATATAAAGATTAAAAAAAGGACAGACGGCAATCAGGGAATTGATGTCTATATCAGCAAAGGTGCACAGGGTGAAACCGTACACATACCGGTTGTGATTACCGATTCCGGCAGAACGGATGTGGTGTATAACGATTTTTATGTGGAAGCAGGCGCAGAAGTAACCATTGTAGCAGGATGCGGTATTCATAATTCCGGATGTAATGACAGCCGTCATGACGGTGTGCACAGTTTTCATATTGGAAAAGGTGCCAATGTAACGTATGCAGAAAAGCATTATGGCACAGGAGAAGGTACGGGTGCACGTATATTAAATCCTGTTACAAAGATTTTTGTGGATGAAGATGCCGTGTTTACATTGGACAGTGCACAAATCGAGGGCGTAGATTCTACGGACAGAAAGACCTATGTGGAATTAGCAGAAGGGGCCAGGATTATTGTTACAGAAAGACTGATGACACATGACAGGCAGTCTGCCGTTTCGGATATGGATGTTATATTAAAAGGAAACGGTAGCAGCGCCCAGATTATTTCCCGTTCCGTGGCTAAGGGAGAATCTGTTCAGAGTTTTCATCCTAAGGCAATCGGGGATGCGGGGTGTCATGCCCATATTCAATGTGATTCTATCATCATGGAACATGCGAAAGTGGCATCCATACCTGAAATCAATGCAAATCATATTGATGCTGCCATTATACATGAAGCAGCAATCGGCAGAATCAACAATGATCAGATGATGAAATTAAGAACCCTCGGATTGACGGAAGAAGAAGCTGAAAAAGTGATTGTGGAAGCTTTTTTAAATTAGATATCTGAAAACGTATTTTTTACTTTCGCAGGAAGGATATTTGTGGTATACTTATTAGTGATTATGTGGAGGAATATATAATGACGGCAGAAACGGATGTGCAGTCTGCGAATCGGAAAAAAAGGGTGAGATTGCTAAAGCGTCTTATTTTGATTTCTCTGGTATCGGCCATTATGCTACCAATCCTACTAAGTGTGATTCTTTTTGTAAAAGTCGACCGGCTGAATAAACAACTGAAAACGTTGGAAGAGGCGGTTGCCGGACTGACATTGCAGCAGGCAGAAAGTTTTTCGGCTGAAGAAAATACCGGTGAAGTACCGGCAGAATCTGAAAAAGAGGAACCTGCTGATACAGAAGCAGTACAGCAGGATACTGTTGCCTCCGATATAGAGGCAGATACAGAACCTTCAGAACCGGTGAGAAAAGTATATCTGACCTTTGATGACGGTCCCAGTGAAAATACGGCAGATATTCTGGATATTTTGTCAGCGTATGATGTAAAGGCAACTTTTTTTGTCAATGGCAAAGAAGGGGAATGGGCAGAAGAAGCTTATCAGAGAATGGTAGAAGAAGGGCATACTTTAGGGATGCATTCTTATACACACAGGTATGAAGAGATTTATGCATCTACGGATGCCTTTTTGGCAGATATGCATAGGCTGCAGGATTATTTATATAATGTTACAGGTGTAAAAACCATGTATTACCGGTTTCCCGGAGGCAGTTCCAACAGTGTGGACGGTGTCGGAATCCGTAAGCTGATACAGTGTTTACAGGATGAAGGCGTTATGTACTATGACTGGAACGTATCTTCACAGGATGCAACAGGTGTACGGTATACGGCGGAAGAACTGGTTGCAAACTGTATGGGAAGTATAGATAAATACAATACAGTGATTATTCTTTTGCATGATGCGTCCGGTAAGGATACTACGGTAGAAGCATTACCGATGCTGATTGAGAGAATACAGGCAATGGACAATACGGAACTGTTACCGATTACGGATGAAACAGTACCCGTGCAGCACATAAAAATAACACAAGAAGAAACGGAGGAATAAGAAGTGGGTTTTTTCTCGGATTTAAAAGAAGATTTATCACAGGCAGTCAATGAATTGATGCCGGAAGAAGAAACAACAGAAGCGGTGGAAGAGTCTGCCGGAGAACGTGCAGGAGAAGTTGCGGAAGCGGTAACGGAAGCAATAGAAGAAACACAAATGGAAGCAGCAGAAAACAACGAAGAACAGATGACGGATGCTGCGGATGAATCAGATCTTGCACAGCTTGATGCTTTGCTTGGTATGGTAGATTCTATTGAAGTGCCTGCCGATATGGACATTACAAAAGTAGAAGAAGAACCGGAGTCTGATTTGGAAAGTAGTATCAGAGCAGCTTTTGGAGAAAAAGAAGAGACAAAAGGGGAAGAGAAGAAGATGGAAATACAGGCAAAAACAGCAGTGGATGAAACCGCAATCATTACCGCCGGTATGACGATTACCGGTGATGTTGCATCAGAAGGTTCTATGGAAGTCATCGGTACCATTAACGGTAATATTGACGTTTTAGGTAAATTAAATATTACCGGTAGCATTACCGGTAATTCCAAGGCTGCAGAAATCTATGCGGATAATGCAAAAATTACCGGTGAAGTGGTTAGTGAAGGTGCCGTGAAGATTGGGCAGAGTTCCGTTATTATCGGTAACATTACTGCAAAGAGTGCTGTAATTGCAGGTGCGGTTAAAGGTGATATCGATGTCAGAGGTCCCGTTATCCTGGATGCTTCCGCAATTGTAATGGGTAATATCAAATCCAAGGCTGTACAGATTAACAACGGTGCGGTTATCGAAGGTATGTGTTCCCAGTGTTATGCAGATGTTAATCCTACCGCTTTCTTTGATGAATACAAAAAAGGGAAAAATAAATAAGAGGAGTCTGTCTTATGCGTAGAATATTACTGAAACTGAGTGGGGAAGCCCTGGCAGGCGATAAGCACATGGGTTTTGACGAAGAAACCGTAAGAAAGGTAGCGCTTCAGGTAAAGCAGCTGGTAGATGACGGATACGAAATCGGTATTGTAACCGGTGGCGGTAATTTCTGGAGAGGCCGTTCCAGTGAAAACATTGACAGGACTAAGGCAGACCAGATTGGTATGCTGGCAACCATCATGAACTGTATTTATGTATCTGAGATTTTCCGTTCCGTAGGAATGCAGACAAATGTACTGACTCCTTTTGAATGTGGTTCCTTTACCAAACTGTTCTCTAAGGACAGGGCCAATAAATATTTTGCAAAAGGTATGGTAGTCTTTTTTGCAGGTGGTACGGGACATCCCTACTTCTCTACCGATACCGGTGTGGTACTCAGGGCAGTGGAAGTGGATGCAGATGTGATTTTATTAGCAAAGTCCATAGACGGGGTATATGATGCAGACCCGGCAAAAGTACCGACAGCTAAAAAATATGATGAAGTAAGCATTGACGAAGTCATTGCAAAGAATTTACAGGTAGTGGATATGACTGCGTCTATTCTGGCCAGAGATAATAAAATGCCTATGTGGGTATTTGGCTTAAACGAAGAAAACAGTATCGTGAATACCGTAAAAGGTGAATTTAAAGGAACCAAGGTAACTGTATAATTTGCATAACATGTATCAGAGGCAACGCCAAAGATATCTACAGTGAACATATAAAATGAAAGGCTGCCCGGCAGCAGAAATGAGGAAAGATATGGACGAGAGAATTAAAGTATACGATGAAAAGATGAAAAAAGCATATGAATTTTTAGAGAGTGATTACGCAGGTATCCGTGCGGGACGTGCGAATCCTCATGTACTGGATAAAATCCGTGTGGATTATTACGGAACCCCTACTCCTATCCAGCAGGTAGGTAACATTACCGTTCCTGAAGCAAGAATTATTCAGATTGCACCTTGGGAAAAGTCTTTAATTAAGGCAATTGAAAAAGCAATTATGACTTCCGATATCGGTATTACACCGTCTAACGACGGTTCTATTATCCGTCTGGTATTCCCCGAACTGACAGAGGAAAGAAGAAAAGACCTGGTAAAGGACGTAAAGAAAAAAGGTGAGGATGCAAAAGTTGCAGTCCGTAATATCCGTAGAGACGGTAACGATGCATTTAAGAAACTGGCTAAAACAGATGTTTCCGAAGATGAAATCAAGCAGTTAGAGGACCAGTTACAGAAGTTGACAGACAAGTATATCAAAGATGTAGATGCTTTGATTGATACCAAATCCAAAGAAATTATGACTGTATAATTATAAGAGGGCGTCACCCATAGTCATGAAATGACTTGGGGGATTGCCCTCTTTGGGCAGGTAGTATGGCCTGCGCTTCTTTTGATAAGTCAGGAAGGAGTTTTATGGGAAATATGGAAGGGTTAAAAATCCCTAATCACGTAGCCATTATATTAGACGGTAACGGAAGATGGGCAAAAGCAAAAGGAATGCCCCGCAATTACGGACACGTACAGGGTGCAAAAACAGTAGAGGTCATTTGTGAAGAAGCGTACAAGATGGGTATACAGTATCTTACGGTATATGCATTTTCCACTGAGAACTGGAACAGACCCCAGGATGAAGTGGATGCCTTAATGAAACTTTTACGTAACTATATGAAAACCTGTCTTAAGACTGCCGAGAAAAACCGTATGTGTGTACGTGTAATTGGAGATAAAAGCAGATTGGATGAGGATATCCGTAACCGTATTGCTGAGCTGGAAGAGGCAACAAAGGATAACGACGGTTTACATTTCCAGATTGCATTAAATTACGGTGGCAGGGATGAAATCCGCCGTTGTATGATGCAATTGGGAGAAAAAATTAAAACCGATGCGTTAAAGCCGGAAGAAATAACGGAAGATATGATCAGTGAAAATCTGGATACTTACGGGCTTCCTGAACCGGATTTGCTAATCAGAACCTGTAATGAACAGCGGATTTCTAACTTTTTACTTTGGCAGTTAGCTTATACGGAGTTTTATTTCACTCCGGTTCCCTGGCCTGATTTTTCAAAAGAGGAATTGATAAAAGCGGTAGAAGCATATACTAAGAGAGACAGAAGATACGGCCTTGTAAAGGAGGAATAATCATGTTTGTAACCAGATTACTGAGTGGTATTGTTCTGGTAGTCATTGCACTGGTAACCTTAATTATGGGCGGACCGGTTTTGGCAGCAGTTACATTGGGAATATCTCTTATCGGATACTTGGAACTTAGCAAGGCTGCAGACATACATACGGAAGATAAAAAGATAAATGCGTTAGAGGTAGTGGGGATACTTGGCACCATAGCATATTATGGGGCTCTTTTCTTCTCGGACAATTACTTACTGGCCATTATGGTAGTTGTAGGCGTATTTATGGGAAGCATGTGTATTTATGTCACTACTTTTCCAAAGTACAGATGTGAGCAGATTATGGCAAATTTCTTTTGCTTTGTATATGCACCGGTGATGTTGTCATTCCTATATCTGACAAGGGAATTAAACCATGGTATTTATATTGTATGGTTGATTATAATCAGTTCATGGGGATGTGATACCTGTGCCTATGCAGTGGGTATGTTAATCGGTAAACACAAAGCATTTCCGGTCTTAAGTCCAAAAAAATCATGGGAAGGCTGCATCGGTGGCGTTGTAGGCGCCGGACTGATTGGTGCACTTTATGGATATTTTGTTGTAGAAACAGCGATACCTTATCAGACTGTCACATGGATTATTATGTTTATTTGTATGGTAGGTGCCGTTATGAGTCAGGTGGGCGATTTGGCAGCCTCTGCAATTAAGCGAAATCATGATATTAAGGACTATGGAAAACTGATTCCCGGGCACGGCGGTATTATGGACCGGTTTGACAGTGTAATTGTTACGGCGCCTATGATTTTCTTTCTGGCCGCGCTTTTGATTAAATAGAAGGGTAAAATGACATGAAGAAGATTGCGATTCTGGGTTCCACAGGTTCCATTGGTACCCAGACACTTGAAATAGTAAGAGCAAATAAAGATTTGGAAGTGGTGGCTTTAGCTGCCGGTACCAATGTTTCCTTAATGGAACAGCAGATTAGGGAATTTCATCCTGCATTAGCAGTTATGTGGACAGAACAGGCCGCAGAAGATTTGAAAGTTCGTGTGGCAGATATGGAAGTGAAAATTTTGTGGGGCATGGATGGATTGCTTGCGGCAGCAGTTTTACCACAGGCAGAGGTATTGGTAACCGCAATTGTGGGCATGATTGGTATCAGACCGACTATTGCAGCCATCGAGGCAGGTAAGACTATTGCACTTGCCAACAAAGAAACCCTTGTATGTGCCGGACATATTATTATGCCTTTGGCAAAAGAAAAAGGAGTATCCATTTTACCGGTGGACAGTGAGCACAGTGCGATTTTCCAGTCCATGAACGGAGAACCGAAAGACAGAATCTCAAAGATTCTGCTTACCGCATCAGGCGGTCCCTTCAGAGGAAAAACAAGAGATGAACTGTTACACATTAAACCGGAGCATGCCTTAAAGCATCCAAACTGGGCTATGGGAAGGAAAATCACCATAGATTCTTCAACTTTAGTCAATAAAGGCTTGGAAGTCATTGAGGCAAAATGGTTATTTGATGTGGATTTTTCCCGGATACAGGTAGTGGTACATCCCCAGAGTATTATTCATTCCATGGTAGAGTATGCGGATGGTGGTATTATGGCACAGCTTGGTACACCTGACATGAAACTGCCGATACAGTATGCCCTGTTTTATCCTGACAGAAGACCTATGGCAGGGAAACGTCTGGATTTTTATGAACTGGCAAATATTACGTTTGAAAAGCCGGATATGGAGACATTCAGGGGGTTAAAACTGGCCTACGAAGCAGGAGAGATGGGTGGCAGTATGCCTACGGTATTCAATGCGGCAAATGAAAAAGCAGTGAGCCTGTTTTTGGATCAAAAGATAGAATATCTGCAAATTGCAGAGCTGATTGAAGCTTGTATGCAAAATCACAAGCTGATTGCCAATCCTGATGTGGCACAAATACTTGCTGCAGAGCAGGAAGCTTATGAATATATTTTAGGAAGAGTATAGATATGAATATAGTTTCAACAATAATCTGGTTTGTTATCATATTTGGCATTGTAGTGCTTTCCCATGAATTCGGTCATTTCCTTTTAGCAAAGAAGAATGGCATTCATGTGGTGGAGTTTTCCGTGGGTATGGGACCTACGATTTTTTCCTTTACCAAAAAAGAGACGAAGTATGCATTAAAGCTTTTGCCTCTTGGCGGTGCCTGTATGTTTGAAGGTGAAGACGGACTGGAAACCGAAAACGGTGGTGGGGAAGGTTCTTTTACCAAAGCAACTGTGTGGGCAAGAATTGCAACGGTTGTGGCAGGTCCCATCTTTAATTTTATTTTGGCATTTGTAGTTGCTGTGATTGTGGTATCCATTGTACCACCCACGCGTACGGTTATTAGTGATGTGGTTGCAGGAAGTCCGGCAGAAGGAGCCGGTTTGCAGGCAGGGGATAAGATTGTACGTCTGGACGGGGACAGAACCTATTTATTCGATGATATTGCCCTGATTACATTTTTAAACGGTGCCGATACCATGGAAGTTGTTTACGAGCGGGAAGGGGAGCGGTTTACTACGCAACTGACACCTGCCTACAATGAAGCAAGCGGTTCTTATATGATGGGTATTCAGGTCGCTTACAGAGAAAAGCAAGGCGGATTATCTGTATTTGCAGATGCAATTTATAAGATGAGAAACTGTGTAGTAAACACATATAAGAGTCTGGGAATGATACTGACAGGTAACTTTAGCAGGAAAGATGTTGCAGGCCCCATTGGTATTGCTAATATGGTAGGCGAAACATACCAGACTTCTAAGGAATACGGTGTTGAATCTGTTGCGTACAATATGCTTACCATTGTACTTTTGCTTTCTGTTAACTTAGGTATCTTAAATCTGTTACCCCTTCCGGCACTGGACGGCGGCAGACTTGTATTTCTCATTATCGAGTTAATCAGAAAGAAACCCATTCCTCCCGAAAAAGAAGGTATGGTGCATTTTATCGGCCTGATTTTCTTTATGATACTGATGGTAGTAGTATTCTTTAATGATTTGGTGAATATT
>JAZNNL010000109.1:0-21267 GCA_045580245.1 Lachnospiraceae bacterium | reverse complement strand
CAGGACCGTATCACCGGATTTGTCTGTAGCCATTGTGAGATACAAAAGAGCAGATTAGAGGAGTTGATGATGGAAACAGGTGTGCTGACAAAAGATGTAGGAACAATACTGGTTGGACAACAGACAGTGGATGCCGGCATTATTGATGCTGTCGGCGGAATAAAAGAAGCAATGCAGAAATTGCATGCCATGATTTCCGCCTGTGGGGAAAGTGAGTCACACAAAGAAGAATAATATAGAAATAAAATTAAAACAAAATTGTATACATGATGACAAAGCAAAAGAAAAATGATATAATATTTGAGGCTATGACTTAGCATCATTAAATACGGGAAGATAAGCCTAAAATAGGAGAAATGGTTATGGCAACAAATAACAGAGGAAGAAAAACTACGAATGCGTCAGGCAAAAACAGCCGGCAGTCATCAAATAAAAATACAACAAACAGACAGTATACAGAGCAGGAGAGCGAACTTTTCCATGAAGTCGGGCTTATTCTGCTTTTTGCAGTTGCTGTCTTTTTGTTTTTGTGTAATTTCGGCATTATCGGTACAGTGGGGGATACAATTAGCAGCGTACTGTTCGGGCTCTTTGGTTATCTGGCCTATATTGCAGCAATTGCAGCCTTTTTGGGAGTTGCTTTTTGGTCAGCAAACGGTGGTTCACCTGCTGCCATCAGAAAAGTATGTGCAGGTTTTGTATTGTTTTTAATGCTGGGTGTGGTATTGGAGATGATTACCGGAAATGCAACGAATTTGGAACAGTACAGCATATCCGAACTTTATAAATTTGATTCAGAAAACAGATGTGGCGGTGGAGCCATTGCCGGCAGCATTACATATTTGTGTTATCATTTTTTAGATACCATTGGTACCATTTTGATAGTGGTGATTTTATCCATTATCAGTATAGTATTGTTAACGGAACGCTCTTTTGTCAACAGTGTAAAGAATGGCAGTAAAAGGGTGGCTGAACTTTCCAGGGAAGATGCCAGACGCAGAAAAGAAAATGCACAGATTCGTCGTTCGGAATTAGAAGAAGAACGTCTTCGTAAAGAAGAGGAGCGTGCTTTAAGAGAAGAAGAAAGACGTTTAAAGGCTGAAGAAAAGGAAAATGAAAAAATTCTGCGCATGGACAGAAAAGTATCCGGTGTTATGGCCGATACTTCTTTAGGCATTACAACTCCCGTAAATGCACCGGAGAAAAAATACCGGGATGATATTCATGAAATCATGTTAAACGAGGATTATGCAGAAGAAGTTCCCATGCAGAATATAAGTGAAATGACTCCGGTTTCTAAACCTGTCATTAAGCAGGAAGAAAGTTCCTCCTTAGACCATATACATATCCGTGGTGCCGCAGAGGAGAAAACAGCTACGGAACCTGTAAGCACTGTTTCGCAAGAGGAACCTTGGCCTGAAATGGAAAACTTAAATAAGCCTATCGTGCCCCGCAACAGGCCGGTGGCAAAACCCTCTTCAGAACAAAAGCCTGAAGGAATGGATGGTAAAATTGCGGAAGATATCCATAATACGGAGAAAAAGATGCCCCGTAAGTATATATTTCCTCCGCTTTCCAGACTGCAAAAAGGCAAAGGCGGTGGCGGTGATTCTGCCAGAGAGTTAAAAGAAACCGCATTGCGTCTGCAACAGACTTTACAGACCTTTGGTGTGAAGGTTACCGTAACCGATATCAGCCAGGGCCCTTCCGTTACCCGTTATGAATTACAACCGGAACAAGGGGTAAAGGTTAGTAAAATTGTTGGTCTTGCAGATGATATTAAATTAAATCTGGCTGCAACGGATATCCGTATTGAAGCACCGATTCCCGGAAAAGCGGCAATCGGAATTGAGGTACCGAATAAAGAAAACAGTGCAGTGGCACTGAGAGATTTGTTAGAATCTCCGGAATTCAGGGATTTTGAATCCAATCTGGCTTTTGCAGTGGGTAAAGATATTGCAGGTAAGGTTGTGGTTACGGATATTGCGAAAATGCCGCATATGCTGATTGCTGGTGCTACCGGTTCCGGTAAATCCGTTTGTATCAATACCTTGATTATGAGTATTTTATACAAAGCCCATCCTGATGATGTTAAGCTCATTATGGTGGACCCCAAGGTCGTGGAATTAAATGTTTATAACGGAATTCCCCACCTTTTAATTCCTGTTGTGACAGATCCGAAGAAAGCGGCTGCTGCGCTTCATTGGGCAGTATCCGAAATGACGGAGCGTTACAAAAAGTTTGCGGACTTTAATGTCCGTGACTTAAAAGGATACAACCAGAAAGTGGAAAGCATGAAAGAGCAGGGAGATGAAACTGCACCTGCTAAGATGCCCCAGATTGTTATTATCGTAGATGAGTTGGCGGACCTTATGATGGTAGCACCGGGCGAAGTAGAAGAATCTATTTGTCGTCTGGCCCAGTTGGCAAGAGCCTGCGGTATCCATTTGATTATTGCGACCCAGAGACCTTCCGTAGACGTTATTACAGGTCTGATTAAAGCGAATATGCCCAGCCGTGTGGCGTTCAGTGTATCCAGCGGTGTGGACTCCAGAACCATTTTGGATATGAACGGTGCAGAAAAGCTTTTGGGTAAAGGTGATATGTTGTTCTACCCCCAGGGCTACACAAAGCCGGCCCGTGTACAAGGTGCCTTTGTATCAGACAGGGAAGTATCTGATGTAGTGGATTTCCTTAAGAATCAGGCAATTGGTAATGTGTATGCGGAAGACATAGAAGAAAAGATTAAGAGCATGGGAAGTGGCAGTGCTTCTGCAGCTTCCGGCGGAGGAGACTCCGGCAGTTCTTTAGATGAATATTTTGCAGATGCCGGCCGTTTTATTATTGAGAAAGATAAAGCCAGCATAGGTATGTTACAAAGAGTATTTAAAATCGGCTTTAACCGTGCCGCACGAATTATGGACCAGCTTTACGATTATGGGGTGGTTGGGGAAGAAGAGGGTACAAAACCCAGAAAAGTACTTATGAGTGCGGAAGAGTTTGAACAATTAGTGGAGGAAGTAGTATGAAAACAGATATCCAGATAGCACAGGAAGCAGTGATGAAACCTATTACTGAAGTTGCTGAACAACTTGGTATTCAGGCAGATGAATTAGAATTATACGGCAAATATAAAGCGAAGATTTCAGATGAGTATATGAAACGTATCGCAAATAATCCTGACGGTAAACTGATTCTGGTAACTGCAATCAATCCCACTCCTGCAGGGGAAGGAAAGACAACCGTTACGGTTGGGTTAGGAGAAGCGTTTGGTAAATTAAACAAAAAAGCGATTATTGCTTTGAGAGAACCTTCCTTAGGTCCCTGTTTCGGTATCAAAGGCGGTGCTGCAGGCGGCGGATATGCACAGGTGGTACCTATGGAGGATTTAAACTTACATTTTACCGGTGACTTCCATGCCATTACCGCTGCAAATAACCTTTTAGCAGCCCTTTTAGACAATCATATCCAGCAGGGAAATGAACTGCGTATTGATCCCAGACAGGTGGTTTGGAAACGCTGCATGGATATGAATGACCGAGTGTTGCGTAACATAGTGGTAGGACTTGGCAATAAAACGGACGGTACCGTAAGAGAAGACCATTTTGTCATTACAGTGGCATCCGAGATTATGGCTGTTTTATGTCTGGCTAAAGATATGGAAGATTTGAAAGAAAGACTTTCTCAAATCGTAGTGGCATATGATTATGACGGTAAAACTGTCAGAGCAGGACAGTTAAATGCTGTAGGTGCAATGGCAGCACTGTTAAAGGATGCTTTAAAACCCAATCTGATTCAGACACTGGAACATACCCCTGCACTGGTCCATGGTGGTCCTTTTGCAAATATAGCACATGGCTGTAACTCTGTAAGAGCAACCAAAACCGCTTTAAAAATGGCTGATTACGTGATTACGGAAGCCGGTTTCGGTGCAGACCTTGGTGCTGAAAAATTCTTTGATATTAAGTGCCGCAAAGCAGGACTTAAGCCCGATGCCGTTGTTTTAGTAGCAACAATCAGGGCATTAAAATATAACGGTGGCGTTCCGAAAGCAGATTTAAATACCGAAAACCTTGATGCACTGGCAAAAGGTATCGTAAACTTAGAAAAGCATATTGAGAACTTGCAGAAGTATGGTGTACCTGTTGTCGTTACCTTAAATGCATTTGTAGCTGATACGGAAGCAGAAGTACAGTTTGTAAAAGATTTCTGTGAAAAGAAGGGGTGTGAATTTGCTTTAGCCGAAGTTTGGGCAAAGGGCGGCGAAGGTGGTATTCCTCTTGCAGAAAAAGTAATAGAAACTATCGAAACCAAAGAAAGCAATTTTAAAGTTTTATATGAAGACAGCCTTTCCTTAAAAGAAAAGATTGAAACGGTTGCCAAAGAAATTTATGGTGCAGGTAGTGTTAACTATGCGCCTGCAGTATTAAAGCAGTTAGAAAAACTGGAGTCTTTAGGCTACGGCGACTTGCCTGTATGTATGGCAAAGAACCAGTATTCTTTATCAGATGACCCCAATAAATTAGGTAGACCGGAAGGCTTTGAAATGAGTGTACGTGAAGTATATGTTTCTGCAGGTGCAGGTTTTGTGGTTGTATTAACTGGTGCGATTATGACTATGCCCGGATTGTCCAAAAATCCTGCAGCATATGGTATTGATGTAAATGAAGATGGCGTTATTACCGGTTTGTTCTGATTTTAGATAATAATTGGAGAAATAAGGATATTCAGAATACTTGCAGACATGAGAAAGGTATGGTATTTTATATGACACAGATTATTGATGGTAAATTGATTTCTACCCAGATTAAAGACGAATTAAAAGAAAAAGTAAGCCGGATGAAAGCAGAGGGAGTTGAAGTGACCCTTGCTGTTATCCAGGTTGGTGCAGATCCTGCATCTTCCGTTTATGTGGGAAATAAGAAAAAAGCATGTGAATATATAGGCATCCGTTCTCTTGCATATGAATTACCGGAAGAAACCACAGAAAAAGAGTTACTGGATTTGATTGTGGAATTAAACAACCGTAAAGATGTTAACGGTATTCTTGTACAGTTACCTTTACCTGGTCATATTGATGAAGATAAAGTGATTCAGACCATTGATCCTAAAAAAGATGTAGATGGTTTTCATCCCCAGAGTGTAGGTGCATTATGTATCGGTCAACCCGGTTTTGTATCCTGCACACCTGCCGGAATTATTCAGCTTTTAAAACGAAGCGGTATAGAAATTGCAGGTAAAGAGTGTGTTGTAATCGGAAGAAGTAATATTGTTGGCAAACCCATGTCTCTTTTATTGTTACGGGAAAACGGTACAGTTACCGTAACCCATTCCCGCACAAAGGATTTAAAAGAAGTTACCAGACGTGCAGATATTCTTATTGTTGCAATTGGAAAACCCAAAATGATTACAAAAGAATATGTGAAAGAGGGTGCCGTTGTAATTGATGTCGGTATCCACAGAATGGAAAACAAAAAGCTTTGCGGTGACGTGGATTATGAGGATGTAGCACCCATTACCTCTGCTATTACACCCGTACCCGGTGGCGTAGGGCCCATGACCATTGCCATGTTAATGCATAATTGTGTAGAATCCGTAAGTCTTCAGGCATAAGAAACGGATACCGGAAGATAAAACCTGATTTGAAATACGAGCAGGAGGATGGATTTCCTTATGAAATGTCCCAATTGCGGAACAAAAATGAAAGAAGATGCCCTGTACTGTGAAGCCTGTGGCAATGAAATTCAGATTGTTCCTGATTTTGAACCGGAAATTGAATATAGTATTGATAAGACTCTTTCCGGGATTAAGGAGGATGTTTTTGGAGATTTCGTAAATAAGAAACATACAAATAAAAAGGGTATTAAAAAACCGTTTGCAGTTTTCATTACTGTTGTTTTATTATTTGTAATGATTGGTGCCATTGTTTTTGCAGTTCATATGGTGAAACAATATCAATATCAATCTGAAACATATCAGGTAGAAAAGGCTGTAGAGGCAGTTTCTGCAGGGAAATATGAAGAAGCGGTTGCATATTATACCAGGGCTCTGGAACTGAATCCCTCCAGTATTTCCTATAGAAACACATTGGCTGAAATTTATAAAGTAATGGGTAATGAAGAAGCGTATATTGACCAGCTGGTTACTATGTTGAAATCAGATATGCTTTCGGAAGATGAAAGGGTTTCCATATTTAAGAAACTGATTCTTTATTATAAAGAGAAAGAAGAGTATGGGGTACTTCATACCATCTTAACAAATGTGCAGAATGAAACAATCAGAACTGCCTATCAGGAATATTTAGCACTGGTACCGGAATTCAGTTACAAAGAGGGAACTTATGAAGAGGTTATTCCCTTAAAACTGACATCCAGTATTAAAGGCACTATTTATTATACGTTAGATGGCACCATGCCCGATGAAAACAGTGAAATATATACAACACCCATCTTTTTGGAAACCGGTACCTATCAGGTATGCGCCATGTTCGTCAACGAATATGGTATTAAAAGTGAAGTAGTGAAAAAAACATATGTGATAGATGTATTAAAACCGGTAAGTCCGACGGTGGATTTGTATAGCGGAAAATTCACCCAACCGGTCATGATAAAGGTAGTGATACCTTCGGGATGCAGCGTCTATTATACCACAGACGGTTCGGTTCCCACCAATCAGTCTATGAGATATACTGAGCCCATACCCATGCCTTTAGGTAACAGTGAATTTAATTTTATTGCTTACAGCAAAGAAGGGGTATACAGTGATTGCACCACCAGATTTTATGAATTAAAACTGGATACCGACTTTACTTTGAATATGGCTATGGAAGTACTGTTGGGACGGATGATAGAAATTGGGAAAATAGAGGATGCTTACGGTACGGCCATCGGCGTACCCGGCAAGTATTTATATGCATTCCAATATGTCCGTGCGTTTGATGATTTGGGTGATTTTTATGTCATTTCGGAGGTATATGAAGATGCGGCAGGTATACAGATTTATACAGGCAATATATTTGCAGTAAGTATCAATACCGGAGAATGTTTAAAAGTGATAAAGGATGCTGACGGTAAATATCATATCGAAGCATTTTAAATAAAGCCGTTTCTCGCGGTGAGAAATAATAAGAGAAGGCTGTTTAGCCTTAAGAGGTGAAAGATGTATAAAATTTTAAGAGCAGAAGAACTGACAACTAACATTTTTCTGATGGAAGTGGAAGCTCCCAGAGTAGCAAAAAACTGTCAGCCCGGCCAGTTTATCATCGTAAGAAAAGATGATGAAGGCGAAAGAATTCCCCTGACAATTTGTGACTATGACAGAGAAAAGGGCAGTATTACCATTGTGTTCCAGACTGTCGGAGCCGGAACCCAGGAAATGGCTTCTATGAAAGCAGGAGATACTTTCCGTGATTTTGTAGGTCCCTTAGGCTGTCCTTCCGAATTTGTTAATGAAGATTTGGATGAATTAAAGAAGAAAAAGATTCTCTTTGTAGCCGGTGGTGTAGGTACCGCACCTGTATATCCCCAGGTAAAATGGTTACATGAGCATGGAATTGATGCAGATGTTATCGTAGGTGCAAAGACCAAAGATTTACTGATTCTTGAAAAAGAAATGGAAGCAGTTGCCGGTAACTTATATGTAACTACCGATGACGGTTCTTACGGACGCAGCGGTATGGTAACCCAGACAATTAAGGATCTGGTTGCGGATGGTAACAAATATGATACCTGCGTAGCAATCGGTCCCATGATTATGATGAAATTTGTTTGCCTGCTGACCAAAGAACTGGAAATCCCTACTATCGTAAGCTTAAACCCTATTATGGTAGACGGTACCGGTATGTGTGGTGCTTGTCGTGTCAGCGTAGGCGGTGAAATCAAGTTTGCATGTGTAGATGGTCCTGAATTTGACGGACACAAAGTAAACTTTGATGAAGCGATGCAGAGACAGCAGATTTATAAAACCGCTGAAGGCCGTGCTTTCTTAAAGGCAAAAGAAGGCGACACACACCATGGCGGATGCGGAAACTGCCATTAATAAAGAAAACTAGCTAGAGCCGTCATTGCGGCAGGAGGAGATAAAAATGGACGTATTAAAGAAAACACCGGTTCGTGAGCAGGCACCTGAAGTGCGTGCAAAGAACTTTGATGAGGTATGCCTCGGATATAATAAAGAAGAAGCAATGGAAGAAGCAAGCCGTTGTATCGGATGTAAGAATGCACAGTGTGTAAAGGGATGTCCCGTAGCAATTGATATTCCCGGATTTATCAATCAGGTTAAGGAAGGTAACATTGAAGCAGCTTACCAGGTAATCAGTGAATCTTCTGCACTTCCTGCAGTATGCGGACGTGTATGTCCCCAGGAAAGCCAGTGTGAAGGAAAGTGTATCCGCGGTATCAAAGGTGAACCCATCTCTATCGGTAAGTTAGAGCGTTTTGTAGCTGACTGGGCAAGAGAAAACGGTATTAAGCCTGAAGGTGCAAAAGAAAAGAACGGTAAGAAAGTAGCAGTTATCGGTTCCGGTCCTGCCGGTCTTACCTGTGCAGGCGATTTGGCTAAGATGGGTTATGATGTAACTATTTTCGAAGCTTTACATGAGCCCGGCGGTGTATTGGTTTACGGTATTCCTGAATTCCGTCTTCCCAAAGAAGCTGTTGTAGCAAAAGAAATTGAAAATGTAAAATCCTTAGGTGTTAAGATTGAAACCAATGTAGTAGTGGGTAAGGCAGTAACCATCGATGAACTGTTAAATGAAGAAGGATTCTCCGCAGTATTTATCGGTTCCGGTGCAGGTCTTCCTAAGTTTATGGGTATTCCCGGTGAAAATGCAAACGGTGTATTCTCTGCAAATGAATACTTGACCAGAAGTAACCTGATGAAGGCATTTGACGAAACTTCCAATACCCCTATTATGAGAGGTAAAAAGGTAGCTGTTGTCGGTGGCGGTAACGTTGCAATGGACGCAGCAAGAACTGCATTGAGACTGGGGGCAGAAGTGCATATTGTTTACCGTAGAAGTGAAGAAGAATTGCCTGCCCGTGTGGAAGAAGTACATCATGCAAAGGAAGAAGGTATTATCTTTGACCTGCTTACCAATCCGATTGAAATCCTGTCGGATGAAAAAGGCTGGGTAACCGGAATGAAGTGTATTAAGATGGAATTGGGCGAGCCTGATGCTTCCGGCAGACGCCGTCCCGTAGAAGTAGAAGGCAGTGATTTCGTTATTGATGTAGATACCGTTATTATGTCCTTGGGAACTTCCCCTAACCCTCTGATTTCTTCTACCACAGAAGGTCTGGAAACCAATAAGTGGAAATGTATCGTAGCTGACGAAAACAATGGTCAGACCACTAAAGAGGGTGTTTATGCAGGTGGTGACGCAGTTACCGGTGCAGCAACCGTAATTCTTGCCATGGGTGCAGGAAAAGCAGGTGCTAAGGGTATTGACGAATATCTGCAGGGTAAATAATCGGAGGAATTTCTATGGTTAAGCATATTGTAATGTGGAATTTCAATGCAGATATGTCTTTAGAGGATAAAAAGAGTGCCGGTGCAAAAATGAGGGAGCTTTTGGAGCCTATTAAGGAACTGGTTCCCGGTGCGATAGATATTAAAGTGGTAATCAACGAATTAGAATCCAGTAACCGTGAAATTGCTTTGATTGGCACTTATGAAACAGAAGATGCATTAAAAGCATATCAGGTACATCCTGCACATGTAGAGGCCGGTAAATTTGTCCGTAGCGTAACCTGTGACAGGGCATGTCTGGATTATGAGGTGTAAATCCGGTTTATTCTGAGCTATTTATAAGTATTGGAGGTAAGCATATTATGCCATGGTGTCCGAAATGTAAAAACGAATACAAAGAAGGCGTTACAGTCTGTACGGATTGTGAGTGTGAGCTTGTAGAAGAAGAACCCATTGAACAGTCTGAATTAGAAAGATTGCAGGAAGAATTTGATAAAATGTCTGATGAAGAAAAAGAAGCCTTTAAAGAAAGCGTAAAACAGGCCGTTTATGAAGCGGAAAGAAAGAATAAAGGTGTAAAACCTGTATTACCTTATGAAAATAATGCTTCAAAAGCAGAAGACAATAAAACTTCCGCATATATGTTATTGTTTTTCGGAATTATCGGTATGGTGATTGTGATACTCGGTATCGTGGGTGTTTTACCCATTCATTTAAGCGGTGCAGGGAAATACATGACTTATGGGGTAATGAGTGCTTTATTTATTCTTTTTATTGTTATGGGTCTTGTATCCATGAAGTCCTATCGTGTATTTGCTAAAAAAGCGGAAACCGAAGATTCATTACGTAGCACAATGGAAAAGTGGTGTAAAGAAAATCTGAAGGCAGAGGACATGGATGCTGTGCTTTTTACAGAAAATACAGATTCTGTTGATGCAAAGAGTGATGAAGAATCTGAATTTACCGAAGAGATGAAATACTTTAAGAGAACCTCTTTTATGAAAGATAAAATTTCAGAAAAATTTATGAATCTGGATGAAGCATTTTTGGATAATTTCATTGATGAAATATACACAGTCATCTATGAGGAAGCTTAAGTAATAAAGGACTGTTGTAAAATGGATATATTTACGGGGATAATAGACCGGGGATTTCCTTTTACAACAGTCTTTTCCGTATATTACCTGTAAGGGTACGTTTTTTATTTGATGTATTGGATAATACATGGAGTGTATAATACATGGAGTGTATATGAAGATATCTATTGTATGTGTAGGAAAAATCAAAGAAAAATTTTATAGAGATGCCATTGATGAGTATGTGAAAAGGTTATCCAGATATTGCAAAACGGAAATGCTGGAAGTGCAGGACGAAAAAACACCTGATAATGCAAGCGAAGCGGAAGAATTGCTCATTAAGAAAAGAGAAGGCGAGAAAATCCTTAGCAAAATTAAAGATGACGCATATGTCATAACTCTCGAGATCCTTGGTAAGAAACTGGATTCTGTGTCATTTGCAAATGTACTCGAAAAAACAGCTTTGTCCGGTAAAAGCCACATCCAGTTTGTGATTGGAGGTTCTTTAGGATTGCATGAGGATGTGAGTAAACGGGCTGATTATAAGTTGAGTTTTTCAGATATGACATTTCCACACCAGTTAATGCGTGTGATTCTTTGTGAGCAAATATACAGAGGATACCGTATTATCAATGGGGAACCGTATCATAAATAATATGGAAGAATTTATTGGAGGTATTGTATGAACGCTATTTTTCACAGAGTAAGCATTAGAAAATTTGATACTATTTTAGTTGAACAGGAAAAAATTGATAAAATTTTAAGAGCAGCCATGGCCGCACCTTCTGCCTGCAATCAACAACCATGGGAGTATTATGTGGTAACAGACAAAGATACCATTTCAGCTTTGTCTAAAACATCCCCCTATGCCGGATGTGCAGCCAATGCACCTGTTGTTTTTGTGGCATGTGCCAGAAAAGAAAAAGGTATTATAGCCCCTGAATATATCAATATAGATATGAGTGCATCGGTTGAAAATTTATTGTTGGAAATAGATACACAAGAATTAGGTGCCGTATGGATGGGGATTGCACCGGATGTACAAAGAATGGAAGCAGTAAAGAACGTTTTAGGGCTGCCTGATGATTTGTATGCGTTTGCACTGATTCCCTGCGGATATCCCGGAGAGTGGCGAAAGCAGGAAGACAGGTTTGAAGAAGAAAGAGTTCACTATATCAGATAGTTTGAACGGTGTTTTTATACTAATATACTATAAAGATTTTTATCTTTAAAATCTAAAAAATACATAAACTGATAGTCATACTTTACAAAAAGTGATATGATATCTATGAATTGAAGATTAAGCCGTTTTTTACGGTTATGGAGGGCATATGTGTAACGATTTATTTTCCATCGGACCACTTACCGTGCATGGATACGGTCTGATGATTGCAATAGGCGTATTGGTTGCGCTTTTTACCGGAGAGGCAGTTGCCAAAAAGAAGGGATTAAATTCTGATGCAATTTATCCCATTACTTTTTTGTGTGTTTTTCTAGGCTTTTTTTGTGCAAAAATCCTGTTTTGTATAGTGGAGTGGAAAGCATTTGTTGCAGACCCAATGTCTGTTTTAACCGGTAGTGGTTTCGTGGTTTACGGAGGCATTATGGGTGGTGTACTGGTAGCATATCTCTATTGTAGAGCCAAAAAGCTGAATTTCTGGGACTATTTTGATGTTGTATTGCCCTGTGTGGCAATTGCACAAGGCTTTGGCAGAATCGGTTGCTTTCTTGCGGGCTGCTGTTACGGAAAAGAAACAGATTCCTGGCTGGGTATCGCTTTTACGCATTCAACACAGGCCCCTAACGGTGTAAAACTGATTCCTACCCAGCTGTTTTCTGCGGCCGGTATGTTTATTATTGCAGCAATTCTCTTTTGGTATGCAGCAAAAACAACTCATAAAAAGGGACAAGTCGGTGCCTTATATATGATTTTATATAGTATCGGCAGATTTGCCATCGAATTTTTCCGTAACGATTTCAGAGGAACCGTAGGTCCTTTTTCTACATCACAGTTTATTTCTTTGTTTATTTTTGTTGCCGGGATAGTGTTGTTTGTTTTAAGAAATAAGATTGAAGAGGAAAATAAAGTTTCTGCATAGTAGAAGTAAGGCGGGGAAGAATTCCCTGCCTTTTATATTAGATTAAAAATTATTTGTCATTTTATTGTGTTGCAAAATAATAGTATAATCGCATAATAAACTGTGTATTGGTGGGGGAGCCTTTTAACGGATTAATACTGTTGCGGAATAATTTGTAAATATATTCCAGATTTCCGTTTGTCCAGGTTACACCGATTGCATGACGGATTCCCCTTTCTACACTGGATGCGGTGGTGTTGTATTTTTTTGCCACATCCACATATAATCCATCCACAATTTTTATGGTTGCCGTATCCGGATTTGCTAAAATCAACTGTACGGCATAGGTAATATACCTAAATCCCTTTAAATTGGTCGGTGTACCTATGTTTAATAATAAATCCTGGATTTCTTTTGCGTCATACAGTTTCAGTTCTTGCTCATAGTCATTCATTTCTTTTTTCTCCTATTAAATGAAAAGTTTTGATAAATTACATGATAATAGTAATCCACATATTGACAAGAAAAAATATTTTTTGTAACATTTTTTATGTGTGAAATATATTGAGAGCGTGTCTTTTTTGACACAATAGGGGAAAATACAATGATTAGTGAACGTTTACGACAATTAACAAATGAAAGAGGATGGTCAATCCAGCAACTTGCGGAAATATGTGATTTACCTTTGGAAACCGTAAGAAATGTATATTACGGTAAAACAACGGATCCTAAAATTTCAACAGTCATGAAGATGGCAAAAGCATTTAACCTTAGTGTAAATTGTTTTATGGGACAATGTAATCATACACCACAGGAAAGAATGCTGTTGCGTAATTACCGTTCCTGTAGTAACCACGGTAAAAATTTAATAGAATTTGTTTCTAAATATGAAGCCAGTGCGTCGAATACAGAGCGTACTTCTACGGATAAACATCGTGTACCATGTCTGATACCGCATGGAGACATTCGTAAAGGCATTATTTATGAGACTTGTACTACCAGTGATTATGAAACTTCGGTCAAAGAAGCCTTTGTAGGGATTCAGATGAATAGCAATGATTTGGCTCCACAGTATTGCAAAGGGGATATTATTCTGTTTGAAAACCGTTTTCCTTCCAATAAGGAATTTGCAGCATTCTTTAAAGAAGGAAAGGCATATATCCGTGAGTTTATTGAAGAGGACGGTAGATATCGTTTGCGCTCCCTTCACAGTCAGGGAGAGGATATTATTTTAAAACGGATGGATGAAATAGAATACATCGGAACCTGTTGCGGTGTCATCAGGGAATAATAAAAAGAAGATAAAGGTTATGATAACAAACAGTTATTCATAACCTTTCCTCTTATATGTGAATAATATATTCGATAAAATATTATATTAATTTAATTCATAACAGTTTTTTGCGGGGTATGTGTATGAGAATGTATGATTTGATTTTAAAAAAGCGTAGTGGGGAAACGCTTACAAATGAAGAAATTACGTATATGATAGACGGATATACAAAGGGAATTATACCGGATTACCAGATGTCAGCCATGATGATGGCTGTATACTTTAACGGAATGAACGAAGAAGAAACGCTTAACCTGACCCTGGCCATGCGGGATAGCGGAGAGGTTCTGGATTTAAGCAGCATTCATGGAATTAAGGTAGATAAGCATTCTACCGGCGGTGTGGGAGATAAAACTTCTCTGGCATTAACGCCCATGGTGGCAGCATGCGGGATTCCGGTTGCTAAAATGAGTGGCCGCGGTTTGGGTCACACCGGCGGTACTATTGATAAATTAGAGAGTTTTGAAGGCTTTTCTACGGAAATCGATAATGAAACCTTTATAAATAATGTCAATCATATTGGTATTGCGATTATGGGGCAGACCGCCAATTTAGCGCCTGCCGACAAAAAGCTTTATGCATTGAGGGATGTAACGGCAACTGTGGATAATATGTCTTTAATCGCAAGCTCCATTATGAGCAAAAAGCTTGCTGCCGGAGCGGATGCCATTGTGTTGGATGTAAAAACCGGAAGCGGTGCCTTTATGAAAAAAGAAGAAGATGCGTTTGCATTGGCAAAAGAGATGGTAAAAATCGGAAAGGGCGCTCAAAAGAACTGTGTGGCAGTTGTTACGGATATGGACCAGCCTCTTGGATATGCCGTTGGGAATGCACTGGAAGTCAAAGAAGCCATTGACACTTTGGCAGGTAAAGGGCCGGCTGATTTTTGTGAATTGTGTCTGGTACTGGGTACGCAGATGTTGATTGCCGGTGGTATAACCGATTCTGCCGAGGAGGCACGAAATAAATTAGAACAGACCATAGCGGATGGAAGTGCCTTACGAAAACTTGCAGAATTTGTAAATGCCCAGGGCGGAGACGAAAGAGCTGTATTTGATACCGATAGGTTACCGAAAGCGTCAATCCAAAAAGAACTGCTTGCAACCTCAGAGGGCTATATTCATGCCATAACCTGTGATGAAGTAGGTATTTGTTCCCTGATACTTGGCGGCGGAAGGGAAACGAAAGAAAGTTCTATTGATTTGGCTGTAGGGATTGTTCTTAATAAGAAAAAGGGCGACTACGTAAAAGCCGGAGATGTATTAGCTGTTATTCATGCAAATGATGAAAATAAACTGATGACTTGTATGCAGCGATTACAAAAAGCCTACCGGATTGAAAAAGAGGTGCCCCAAAAGGCTGCATTGATTAAAGGAATTGTGAATTAGTATTATATCTTTTGGGTTTTATAAAATGGTAAAAAATATGGTATGATTTCTGTTTCCATGAATATAGTATACTATGAAAAAGAAATTAAACAGCCATAATGAAACAAAAGAATCTACAAAGGAATTACTGGTGGAATCCCTGAAACTGCCCAAAGATATGATGATGGGTGCTTTTATATTGTCCATGACAGGGAACAGGGAAGCTTTAATTGAAAATTACCGCGGTATTTTAGAATATACCGATACCTGTATCCTTTTGCAAACCAAAAGCGGGCAGGTACGGTTTGAAGGTTGCAACCTTGTAATAGAGTATTATACCAATGAAAATATGAAAATAACAGGTCATATTATAAGTGTTATATTCGGATAAGGAGCGATAGTCTGTGATTGGTATACTTAAATTTTTACGGGGGTATGTACAAATTAAAGTCTGGGGATTTGCACCGGAGCGTTTCTTAAATCTATGTTGCAATAAAGAAATACTGTTATGGGATATCAAAAAAGAAGATGATATTTTTTATATGAGTATCAGTCTTTCCGGTTTTAGAAAATTGCGCACCATTGCACGCAAAACGAGAGTAAGGGTAGTCATTCTGAAAAGATGCGGACTACCTTTTTTATTACCGCAGATCCTGAAAAAGAAAATATTTATAATGAGTTTTTTTATAGCCTGTCTTTTCTGGTATTGGTCTTCCTTGCATGTATGGAAAATATCCATCTTAGGAAACAGAGCCATTACGGAAGATATGTTTACGGATTTTTTTAAGGATAACGGGGTATACATAGGCATGAATAGTAACAAACTGGATATTGAATCCTTGGAAAAAGAAATCCGAAAGACATTTAAGGAAATCACTTGGACATCAGCAAAACTTTCAGGCACGGAACTGATTATATCCGTGAAAGAAAATGATGGTATCCTGTTAACGGAAAAAGAAGAATTACCTGTAGATTTATATGCCGGTATAGAGGGCGTTATTGTAGAGATGATAGTACGTAGCGGTGTACCGCAGGTGAAAATCGGTGATACTATAACAGCCGATACCCTTTTGGTATCCGGTAAAGTCCCTGTTTTTAATGAAGACGGAACAGTGCGTGAATATCAATATACCCATGCGGATGCCGATATTTATGTAAAACGAACGGAACCTGTCTTAATTGAATTGCCGTTCCGTTACATAAATCGTGTTTATACCGGTAGGGAAGAGACCCAAGTATTTATGAAAATAGGGGATAAAGAAGTGAAAATCGGGCGTGAAACGGCTTTTTCCTGTTATGATACGCTTATGGAATATAACAGGGTTTCATTGTTAAAGGGATTGGATTTACCTGTCCATTATGGCTTGTTTACCTATAGGGAATATCAAAATACGGATACCCTTTATACGGTAGAAGAGGCAGAAAAAATATTTTCTGAAAAATATTCTATATTTCTTGCAGATTTAGAGGAAAAAGGGGTACAAATTATTGAAAAAAATGTTAAAATAAATACAGTGGGTTCAAAGTGGATTTTAAACGGTGAACTTATAGTGAAAGAAAAGATTGGAAATGAGGTAGTAATCGAGGAATGAGTATCACAACTTATACCATGGATATGCCCGCAGAACATATGCAGAAGATATTCGGGCAAAACGACAGGTATATAAATAAGCTGGAAACAGATTTTCATGTTACCATTGTTGACCGTAATGGTGCGATTAAAGTTACCGGTGAAGAATCCGGTGTAAAAAAATGTATTAGTATATTATCCCAATTATTTGAAGTGTCCCAAAGAGGAGACGATATCGAGGAGCAAAAAGTGGATTACGCCATTACTTTAGAACAGGAAGATAACGAAGAGAGTCTTGTTGAAATAGATAAAGAACTGATATGCCATACCATAAGTGGTAAACCCATAAAGCCCAAAACTTTGGGGCAGAAGCAATATGTGGAAGCCATTAAAAACAATATGATTGTTTTTGGTCTGGGACCTGCAGGTACCGGTAAAACTTATCTGGCTATGGCCATGGCAATTACAGCTTTTAAACGGGACGAAGTCAGTCGTATTATCCTAACCCGTCCGGCAATTGAAGCAGGTGAAAAACTGGGGTTTTTACCCGGTGATTTACAAAGTAAGGTTGATCCGTATTTACGTCCTTTGTATGATGCATTGTATCAGATTATGGGAGCAGACAGCTTTGCCAAGAATATGGAAAAGGGTTTGATTGAAGTAGCACCTTTGGCATATATGCGAGGCAGGACCCTGGATAATGCTTTTATTATTTTGGATGAAGCCCAGAATACAACACCTGCACAAATGAAGATGTTTTTAACCCGAATCGGTTTTGGTTCCAAGGTAATTGTAACCGGGGATGCTTCCCAGAAGGATTTACCTCAGGGTACCCAGTCCGGATTGGATGTGGCTTCCAGGGTTTTAAAGAATATTGAGGACATAGCATTTTGTAACCTTACCAATAAAGACGTTGTTCGACATCCTTTGGTACAAAAGATTGTAAAAGCATATGACGATTTTGAAGCCAAAGAAAAATATAACCAAGAGAGAGCAAAGAACAGGAATCCCCGTAAAAATGACAGAAGATAATAAGCAAAAAAAACAGTATACACGATTGATTTCCGCAGTTATGTTCGGCATAACTGTTCTTTTGATAAGCTTTTTTAGTTATTTTAAAGAATATGAGGTAGCGGATATTATACGTAATACGGTATTAACCGGAATGGGATGTTTTATTTTTATAGTATTGCTTAGCCGATTTAGAGAAGAAAACAATCTGGACTATAATAATTATTATCATCCTTTACGTTTTTTTATTGTTTATTTACTTTGTCTTACCGTTTCGGTTGCCTGCGGATTTTTACCAGGTGCAGGCTGGCCGTATCTGGTTGTATATGTATCCCTTTGCCTGTTTTCCAATACGTTAATCGGGCTCTCATCCGCAACGCTTATGTTACTGATATCTGTTTTGTTGTCCGGTTGCGGGATTGAAATATTTGTAATGTATTTTGTATGTGGTCTGGCAGGAGCTGTTTTATTTAAAGGAGTAAGCGACACCTATAAAGTAGGGGTTCCGCTGTTTATTTCCCTGTTATTTTTATTAACGGCACAGACCGCTACAGTGGTGCTTTACGCCAATGAAACATTAAAACCTGAATTGTTTCTGATTCCTTTTATGAATATCATTATCAGTCTTATATTGTTACTGATTATACTAAAAGGCTTTTATTCCACTGTGATTTATCTTTACAGGGATAAGTATATGGAAATTAATGACCCGGAATGTCCCTTGTTTATAGAATTAAAGGAACATTCCAAGGATGAATATTATCTGGCGATGCACACAGCATACTTTTGTGAAAGAATTGCCAAAAAATTAGATTTGGACGCAGAGGCAGCAAAAACAGTAGGATATTATCACCGCATCGGTGTTCTATTGGAAAAAAATGAATGGGAACAAGTTTTAGAAAAAATAGCTCCCTATGAGTTTCCGCCAAAAGCAGTGGACATATTAAAGGAATATATTGATAACAATACAGTGATGAAACAGAAAGAAACGGCAGTTTTATTATTGTCTAATGCGGTTATTTCCTCAATTCTGTATTTACATGCGCATAATAAGGGGGAATTAAACTACGACCAGATTATAGATGCGGTATTTAAAACCAAATTGGATGGTGCTGTTTTACATAATAACGATATTACTTTGGCAGAAATTGTTACTATGAAGAATTTATTTAAAGAGGAGAAATTATATTATGACTTCTTACATTGAAAATGAAACGGAAGTGAACTTTTCTTTTGACATAAAGGAGATTGCAGATGCTGTCATGGAAACGGTTCTGATACAGGAGGGATGTCCTTATTCTGCACAAGTAAATCTTTTACTTACGGATAACGAAGGAATCCGGGGATATAATGCGGAGTTTAGACAGATTGACAAAGAAACGGATGTATTATCTTTTCCTAACGTTGATTACGGACAACCTGCAGATTTTTCAGGGGTAGAAGAAATGGAGGCCTCCTATTTTGACCCGGATAGCGGTGAACTGATATTGGGAGACATTATTATTTCTGTGGACAGGGTAAAAGAACAGGCAATCAGTTACGGGCACTCAGAAAAAAGAGAATTTGCTTTTCTGATAGCGCACAGTATGCTTCATCTCTGCGGATATGACCATATGGAAGAAGAGGAAGCAACGATTATGGAAGCAAAACAAGAAGAAGTTTTACAGAAACTGCACATTACAAGAGATGCCGAATAAATGGCAGATTGAGAGGAAGTATGAACCGAAATGATACCCGAAAGCAACAGGCGGATATCGCATTAAGTTGCATTCGTTATATTACGATTCTATTATTGATGAATATCATTGGAGATTTGGGCATTCTGTATTTTGCAGTTGCTATAGAATGTTATTTTCTCCTGAGGCTTTTGGTTATTGATTGTGTGCCTGCCTTTATGGCCCGTATGATTAGAAGCCGCATGGGAAAAGGACAGTATAAAAATGCGGATAAAGTGTGGAAAGCTGCCGTGGGTTATGGAATCATCAGCGGCTTACTGGGCACAGTTGTTTTGTTTGGATTCTCTGACATGATTGCCACTAAGCTTTTACACTTACCGGAAGCAGCCCTTGCAATTAAAATCATTGCCCCTGCATTTTTTATACATGCAGTATGTGCAGTATTAAAAGGATTATTCCAAGGTCTTGGAAGTAACATATCCTCTGTAATGGCAGGCTTATTCTCAGAAATATTTGGTTTATGTTTTATTATGCTGTTTTCCAAAATACTTTTTACCTATGGAGAAAAAGCAGCTGCTTTGTTACAGAATCATAAATTTGCTTCCATGTACGGTGCGGCCGGTGCAGCAATCGGCATCCCTTTATCTGTATTATTAGCTTTAGCCTTTTTATGTTTAATGTATTTTGGTGCAGGACGTAAATTATTAAGAAAGAAAAAAGAAGGTATGCGTCTTACGGAAGATGGAATTGAAGTATTAAAGCTTTTATTAGTTTCTTCTTTACCGGTTTCCGTTACAGCATTTTTCTTAAGACTTCCCATATTGTCCTCAATAGGAATTTACGCTAAGCATAATACATTGGATATGAATACCTTATCTGTGTGTGGCGGTTTGTACGGTAGTGTTTTATGTATCACGGGAATATTAAGTGCAGTTGCCATGCTTTTATGCTGTTCCTGTGAAAATACTGTGATCCATGCGATTAAACATGAAGAATATAAAACAGCAAAATCTTATCTTGCAGGCGGCATACAGGGCTTATTTATGTTTGGTGCTTTTGGTACAGTGATTTGTCTGGTTTGCGCACCCGGTTTGGCTGACCTTTTCTTTAAGCAAATTGCAACAGTTACCATCGTTACGGCAATGCAAATTG
This sequence comes from Lachnospiraceae bacterium, assembly GCA_045580245.1. Lineage (GTDB taxonomy): Bacteria > Bacillota > Clostridia > Lachnospirales > Lachnospiraceae > Acetatifactor. Next base: position 536 of record JAZNNL010000109.1, on the reverse strand, counting down.
CTGCACCTTTGGTTTTATTGATACCGCTTTCTGTTTATTTATCCCATATTCTGATAGGAATCGGCAGAAAGTATACAGCTATGGCGGGAGCAGCTGTATCTTATTGTATCAGTTTATTGGTATTGATTGTTGCTACGAAATCACATTCTGCAAACATAAATACGATTTTGTTTGCTTTCTGGGCGTTTGTAATTGCATTTTGTCTTTGGAACGGTGGCTTTTTATTATGGATGATGCGCTTTAATCTGCCTTGGCTTATCTCCATCGGGTTGCCGGTTTTATGTGCCGGTATAACAGGCCTTGCTCTTTATCTTCTTGATAAGGCAATAGGAAAACAAATAGGAGCGATTCCCTTTTTTATTATTGCTTTGTTAGCCGGCGGCATCATATATTTAATTCTTTTATTTGTGCTTCGTTGTATCAGGAAAAAGGAATTATATACATTACCCGGTGGAAGAATTCTTGGTAAAATAGGAAATATGTTACATTTATTATAATAGTTAGTGAATAATTTATTTTAAATAAGCTGATACTGA
>JAZNNL010000108.1:0-6444 GCA_045580245.1 Lachnospiraceae bacterium | reverse complement strand
TGCGGTATATCTTAACTTTAGGCGAAGTCCTTATTTTGCCATTGCCTATGCTGCAAACGACATTGTCCTGATTTTATTATGGATTCTGGCAAGCCTCACAGACACCAGATACATTTCCGTGGTCGTCTGTTTTGTCGCCTTTTTGGTAAACGACATCTATGGCTTTATCAGTTGGCGGAAAATGGAAAAGCGTCAGGCACAATCTTAAAAAGATAAACCTGACGCTTCTTTCCCTATTTACTTCACCCGATATAACTGTACATCCCCCTGTGTAAATACCAGTTCAAACATTTCCTTTATCTTTGCTTCGTCCACCGCATAATTCGCTCTTTCGTAGCCGGAAACTACCACATAGGACACCTCGTATTTTGTAAACAAATCCATGTTTTCCGCAGGATACTCATACATCTTTCGGATATCTGCCTTACGCTCCGTCGTATCATAACCATGAAAATACAGGAACGCATCAGCCCCGCAGACGATATTCCTTCCCGTTAGGGATGCCACGGCATTGTTGTGATTATGATAGGTCAAAATCACCGCATCCGGCTCCGTATGTTCTTCTACGTACTGTGCCATCTGCACTTCCGACGCTCCATAGAGCTGATAATCAGAAACCGCTTCTCTTCCCAAGGTAAGTACTGCGGAAAGTGTAGCCAACACCAAAAACAACCCCGCAAACCACTTGGCGCCGCCAAACTCCTTTAAATGCCGGTACCATTCCACACCGTAGTCTGCTGCCGCAAGGCACAACAGCAAATAGGCTACATACAAAAGCTTGTTATTGTCATATACATTGGGCTGGAACACGATAAACTCTGCTACAAACCAGATGACCATTGCAGGCAGTACCAATTCCGCACTCTTTTTCCGTTTCGCACAAATTGCCGCCACTATCAAAATCAAGGGTAGTCCCAGATTCTTTATATAAAACCAGGGATAAAAATCCCCTTGATTGCCCCAGTTAAAATGTCCTCTTACAAAATTGTCTGCATTTTCTCCCGTCGCCTGTCCGAAAGTCCAGAAAAGCAACTGTGGTAGCGCTAACACTAGCACCGCCCCAAGATACACGCCCCAGGTTTGCAACAGGTTTTTCCAACCGTTCTTCTTCACAAATAAAACCAGCAACACCACACCGCACAGCACGCAGATACCGATACCGGATACTCCTATCATTAGCAGTTCCCAATCCTGCACCTTCCCCTTGTTTACCATGCTTTGCATCAAACACATGAGGCCCACACCCACAAGCAAAATCCAGCCTGCAGGTACTCTTCTCTTTTCCTCACAAACCACCCCACGGCAGAGGTACAACAAAAGCCAGGCAGCACTGATAAAGGCAACTGCCAAAAAGGAATGGGTATGTATCATAGGCAGGGCACTAACCAGGATTCCCACCGGTAAAAAGTACTCTTTTCTTTCATGAAACACCGCTTTGTATAACATCCAAATTGCAGAAAACAATACCGCATAGCCAAACAAAGTAGCACGCTGGGGCAGTAACATATCCGCAATCAGATTTACCCAACGGATATTGTGGTCCACCAGATTGGTGGGCGTCGTATAATATCCGCTGAAAACACTTTCTAACGTAAATTCTCTTTCTCTTGCCCAGTCAATAAAATAGACAAATCCCAGACCGCCGTTAAAGAAATACAAAATATAGGTAAGCAACGCTTTTGCCCGGGAACCAAACAAGGTCACCGCCAGAAGATACACCCCGCCGATTACTTGCATAAAAGCAACTACCATAGGCAGAATATAGGCATAGCGCAGGGACGCGCCCATCATATACACACCGGAAGAAATACTGTCAGACAAAAAGGGATATGCCAGTTTTTCTCCGGGATAAAGGGAATATTCCGGCGGAAAGGTCCCCTGAACGGCCAGACTGGAAACAAACCCCAAATGCATATTCATATCCCCGTAAGTACATTGTCCGGTACGGAATGCTCCTGTTTCGTCCATGGGTATGGTATGGGTGTTTAGTAAATAAATCCACAGAATCATCGTGATTGCCAACAACACGAAGAACGCACCATGATAGCGAATCCGGGCAGCTATATCTGTAATCCCTGTTTTGACCACATTCCCTGTTTTGACTGTATTCCGCTTCAGGATTGTCATGACAAAAACCGGCAACAGCGCAAGCGCAGCCAGCACGTGACTTATGATTGCAAAATCAAAAACAAACGCAAACAATACCGGTAACCACTGTAAAAGAACAGACCCCAACACGCTTCCCAGTAAAAACTTTGTAAGCGTGCCTTCCTTCTTCAACAATCTTGCCATAATCAGAATACCGGCTATTTGAAAATATACAAAATATAAGGTTCCTAAAACATTTCCCCCGACGCTTCCTAACATGTATTTCTCCTTGTCTTTCCTTCCCTCATGGTCAATGAAATCTATTGTGCAATAAGTATACATGATTTCTACTTTCTTTACAATAAAATCCCCGTACTCTATTGACTTCTTCTACCCTGTATGCTACGCTAAAATTACTTATTTAAGTTTATTAAAAAAGTCTTATTTACTATTTAGGAAGTACTATCAGGAGGGATTATCTATGAAATTGGTTGTTATCGGCGGAGGAAGCAGTTATACACCGGAATTGATTGAGGGCGTGATTTTGCACCACCATTCACTTCCCATTAGCGAGGTTGTATTGGTAGACATCAAAGCAGGGGAAGAAAAACTGAACATTAACACTGCGTTTTCCAAACGCATGATTAAGAAAGCCGGTCTGCCTATTTCCGTATCCGGCACCCTGAACAGAAGGGAGGCTCTCGCAGGAGCGGACTTTATCATTACCCAGATGAGAGTGGGCGGTTTGGATGCCCGCGCAAGGGATGAACGCATTCCTTTAAAGTACGGTATGATCGGGCAGGAAACTACCGGTATCGGCGGCTGTTTCAAGGCACTTCGCACCATTCCCGTTATGCTGGATATCTGCAAAGATATTGAAGAACTTTGTCCCGATGCATTCCTGATTAACTTTACAAACCCTTCCGGCATTGTGACGGAAGCTATTTTAAGACATACCAAAGTAAAATGTATCGGCCTCTGCAATTGCTCCATTAATATGCAATATGATGCCGCAGACCGCATTCAGGTTCCTGTAGAAGAACTGGACTGCCGTTTTATCGGATTAAACCATTTGAGCGTCATGAATCATGCGTATTATAAGGGAGAAGACCGTATCGCTGATGTGTTACAGGTATATAACAGTGACAGCATTGTAAAGAACATCGACAAGGACGAAGAAATGGATTACATTGCACAGGATATGGGCTGCATGCTTTCCCCTTATTTACAATACTTTTACATGGAGCGCCATATGCTGGAAGAAGAAACTGCACAGGCTATCGGTTTGGAAGGTACCAGAGCCGAACAGGTAAAGAAAGTAGAGGAAACCCTTTTCGAATCATACAAAAATCCTGCTTTGGAAGAAAAACCGGAAGCTCTTGCAAAACGCGGCGGTGCCCGCTACTCCCAGGCAGCTATCAATTTAATTGACAGTATCTATAACGACAGAAAAGACGTACAGGTGGTAGATGTTCTTAACAATGGTCTGATTCCCCAATTGCCTGCTGATGCCGTTATTGAAACCAACTGTGTTATCGGCAAAGACGGTGCAACCCCTTTGCAGGATACGGATGTACCCGAATCTATTTTAGGATTAATCGAACAGGTGAAAGCCTATGAACGATTAACCATTGAAGCCGCAATAAGCGGTGACAGAACAACAGCTTTGCTGGCATTTTTAAACAATCCTCTGGTGCATGATGTCAGGGATGCCCGCATGGCTTTGGATGAAATGTTAGAAGCAAACAAAGAATACTTAAATAACTTTTTCGATAAGGAGTAAAAAATGTACGTATTGGGTCTGGATGTAGGCGGAACAAAAACACACGCTGCCGTGGCAGAACTGTCCGGCAAAATAATCGGCGAAGGCTTTGGCGGACAGGGGAACCATCAAACCTGCGGCATCGAAACCGCCTCTGCCTCCATGCAAAATGCAATCAATGGCGCATTAAAGCAGGCAGGGTTAGAATTACATGATATTTCTTACACTGTATTGGGCGTTTCCGGAGCAGACGGTCCCGAGGACTATGAGATTCTGACTCCCGCTGTTACAGCTCTCATGAGCGGCGTTCCTTTTACCATTGTGCACGACTCCTGGATAGGCCTGCGTGCTGCTGCCGAGGATTACGTGGGTATCGTTTCTATTTGCGGTACCGGTGCCGGACACTCCGGCCGAAACCATTGCGGTGAGGAACTGACCCTTCGCAATCTGGACTATATCACCGGTAACATGGGCGGCGGTTCCGAGATTACGGAAAAAGCCTTACACTATGCATTCCGTTCCGAAGAAGGTACTTGGGAAAAAAGCCTCTTAGAAGAAGCCATACCCAAAGTTTTCGGTGTGGAAAACATGGATGGTGTTTGCAGCATCCTGCGCAGGGAAGAAATGACTCCCGAACAGGAATATCAGATTCCGATTGTTACCTTTCAATTGGCAAAAGACGGAGATTCTGTGGCCCAAGATATCATTACACAGATGGGCTATGAGGAAGGACGGTACGGTGCCGCAATCTTGAAACGTCTGAATATGTGTGACAGTCCCGTGCCCGTTGTACTGATAGGCAGTCTGTTCCGCACCAAGGAGCCCTTACTGATTGACTCCTATATGAAAGCCATTCACGAAGTAGCCCCCAAAGCTTACGCAGTTGTTTTGGATGAAGCTCCGGTTGTGGGTGCAGTCAAGCTGGCTATGGACGCCGTAAAACGCAAATAACATAAACCTGCAAGCAATCATCTGCCCAACGAAAGGGAGCTCTTTAAACACAAGAAAAGGAACCATTCTGATGAAAAAGAATCTGACCGGCAAACCGGGATTATTGAAAGAAATTAATATCGGATTGATTAAAGATGCCCTGTTAAAACACGGTAGGGCTACCAGAGTTGAGTTGGCATCCCTTACGAATATCAGCCAGCCAACTGTCAATCTGCTAATCAAGGAATTGTTAGAAGAAGGAACCATTATCAGTCTTGGTGTCATGGCCTCCACAGGCGGGCGCCCCGCAGAAAGCTATGCCCTGAACCAGAAAAAAACTGCAATGGCACTGGTGGTGGCAAATGGTGATTCTTTTAAAACAGTCATTACAGACATGAATATTACTACCGAAGCAGAGGCTCACGTTTTACGCAACAAACAACTATGTTATACGGAACAATTGGCGCAAAGTTTAGAAAATATGATTGTGCAATACCCTAATATCGGTGCCATTTCGGTGGGCGTTCCCGGTGCGGTAACCAAAACCGGAGAAATCTTTGCCATTCCGCAAATTCCGGAGTGGGAGCATTTCCCTCTAAAAGAGATACTTGAAGAAAGGCTTAAGCTTCCCGTGGTGGTATCCAACGATATTAACAGTATTACCGTGGGATATCTGTCCTCACAGGAACAGGTGCAAAATCTGGTATACATTCATCTGGAGGGTTGCGGCATCGGCGCCGGTATCATCATTGACGGTAAATTATATCCCGGGTGCAACAGCTTTGCAGGGGAACTGGGCTATATGAAATCCGGTAATCATAACGCCGAAGAGATACTTACCGCTGCTTCACAAAAGAGTCCGGAAGAAGAAAAAAGCGAAACCGCAACTCTGCTGGCAAACATTCTTGTAAATATGATTTGTATTTTAAATCCGGAGAAAATTCTTCTGGGCGGTAATGATGTAGGCGAGTGTTTATCCCAAATACAAGAACTCTTAAAAAACAGTCTTCCTGCCCATGTAATTCCGCCCATAGGCATTCTGGAGCAGGAGCAACATCACTACATAAAAGGTCTGGGAAAACTGGGCCTGCAACTACTAAACCAGGGCATTCAAATCGTACGGAGGTAAGCATGACAAAATTACATTTAATTCCCTACCCCGCTAAAGTAAATATTACCTGTGGTTACACCGTTTCCAATCCCCCTGTTCGGGAATTTTTTTCCGATGAATTGGGGCCTGAAGCTTACCGCCTTTTGATTTCAGAAAAAGAGATATTTATAGAAGGTAATACCACCGGAATATTCTATGCGCACTGCACCTTAAAGCAGTTGCAGTTACAGTTTGGGGATTCCCTTCCCTGCATGGAAATAGAGGATGCTCCCCGCTTCCCATACCGCAGTTTTATGCTGGATTCCAGCCGTCACTTTCTGCCCAAGGAAGAGGTATTGCGCCTCCTTGATATTTTAGCATTCTTTAAAATCAACAAACTGCACTGGCACTTGATTGATGATCAAGGCTTCCGTGTAGAAATTGCCGCATTCCCCAAGCTCACCGAAATTGGTGCCAAACGTGGCCGTTCCCACTTCGGTCTTGTAGATGAATATAAAAACAACTGCGGTTACTTTACCAAATCCGACGTACAGGAAATTGTAGCTTACGCAAA
>JAZNNL010000107.1:0-24738 GCA_045580245.1 Lachnospiraceae bacterium | reverse complement strand
ACTAGAAAACAGTTTTCCGTAGCACAGCATCTATATCGAAGTGTAGGTTTTCAAGAAACTAACAGATACAATGATAACGAGCATGCAGAACTTTATTTTGAGCTTGTTTTATGAGAGATAATAAGAGTAGAAATTTGAATTCTAAGGAGGAAGTGCAATGGAAAATAAATGAATAAATGGACAAATGGCAGGAATGCATGGAAGTTTTTTATCTAGAAGGAGAAATAAAAAAATTAAAACCAAAGAGAAGTTCTGTAATTTGTTATTGCTGTAAGAGTTGTGGACTTGTTCAGAAGTTTACAGTTAAAGAGGTTGAGAAATTATTGTAGAAAAAAATACGAAGTTTTGGAGTTGTGTGTAGTCTGCGATATTGGATAAGTTACGTTTTTCTGGTTTTTTATCGTGGAAAAACAGATGTATTTGAAGTGGTCATGATAAACGAAAGAGGTTTTACCTGATAAGATATTCGTTCTTAATTTACATGATAAAATAGCAATTTTTTACGATATTATCAAGTGTAACGAAGGCACAAAGAAGCTAGTAGTCTCTGCCTTTTTTGTGGTGGGAAGGTAAGGGTGTTTTTGATGTAATTCTATTTCTTGACAGAGTATTCCTTATCATGGTCTAATTATAATAGAATGATAAAAATATATAGTGATTGTTCAAGACGATAGAGGAGGTTAATGTATGATTGGGAATAGAGAATTGTTTGACAAGATAGCAGAATCACTTATAGCCGATTATGCACGTGTTTATCTTGTTAATACAAAAACGAACCAATATAGCCAGTATTATATTAATCCAGATTCCCATCTTCTGATTGAAGACAGGAAAGGTAATGATTTTTTTGGCTATATAGCAAAGCGAGCAGGACAGGAAGTATATGAAGAGGATAGGCATTTCTTTCAGAGTGACAATTTAAAAGAAAAACTATTAAAACAGTTTCGAAATCGAAACCGTCAAAGTTTTGTATATCGCCTTGTGGAGAATGGGAAAAAAGTATATCATGTTATGAACCTCATTCATGAATACATGGATGGAGATGAGTATTTTGTTATTGGAGTGAGAAATGTTGATAGAGTGACACGTGAACAGATGTATATGGATAAAATAGCATACATGGATGTACTGACCGGTGCGAGGAACAAGAATTCTTATCAGGAATTAGAAGAAGAATATCAGATTCTGATAAGCAGAAACGAGAATTTAAGATTCGGGCTCGTCGTATGTGACGTGAATAATTTAAAGATAATCAATGACACTATGGGACATAAGGCTGGTGATGAACTTCTGAAGTCTGTTTGTAGCCTTTTACACAATACGTTTTCACACAGCACGATATATCGCGTCGGAGGAGATGAATTTGTAGTATTATTAAAAGATGAGGATTATAGGGAGCGAATAAATCTATTTAATAGATTGCGACAAACAATTTTCAATAATCAAAATACCGATGAAGGACCAGTCGTGGCAACCGGAATGTCGATTTATGAGAGGGAAACAGACAAAGAGATTTCGGATGTATTTGCGCGCGCGGATGAGGAAATGTATGCGAACAAAGCAAGATTGAAAGAACATGTAGAAAGACTGAATGTCAATCAGTCTGAGCATGACAAGGTACAGAAAATACCGGCAATCAGAAAAGGTCGTCTGGATTCGTTTTTTAGAGTATTCCAAGTAGGGGCCGGAAAGGGATATATCTTCTTTTGTGATATAAGATATGATTATTCACGATGGGATAAGCAAGTGGTAGATAATTATGGACTTCCGTCAGAATATATGTACAACGCAGGCGGAATCTGGGAGGAAAGGATACATCCGGATGACAAGGAAAACTATCATAACCGCGTGGAAGAGGTTTTCAATGGTGATAAAGAAGAGTTTGAATTGAGTTATAGAGTAGAAAACATCGATGGTACTTATGATCCGTGTACATGTAGAGCACTTGTGATAAGAAATCAGCATGGGGAGCCAGAGTATTTTGGCGGTGTACTCTTTATTTGATTTATTTAAGAGATATACTTAGTTGTTAAAAGTGCACCCAAATTTCAGTTTGGACATCCTTTGAGAGGGCGTCAATAATGATTTACATATGTTGATGTTAAGGGACAGAGCGTAATATCTCTGTCTTCTTTTATCGGTTTTCATTAAGTGAGTTGAACTTTGTAATACTCGATGATATAATTGGAAAACAAGATTTTATATTTGGAGATGTATCACGATTACAAGGTAGAGTTAGTTTTATGAACTTAGAATGTATAAGAAAACACTAACAAAAGGGGAGGAAGAATTTGATTATGAAAAAAATATTGTCTTATATTGTGTGTATTTCATTACTGTTATCATCTTTTTCATCTGTTACGCAGGGGGGAATGAAAACTGTTTCGGCTGCATCCTCTAAAACTTGGAATGGGAAAGCAGATACGTCCTGGTACAAGGGTGATTTGGATTATTATGAAATATCTACAGCAGAACAGTTGGCTGGCCTTGCAAAACTGGTAAATGAGGGAAATAGTTTTAAGGATATTACGATTTGTTTGACAAATGATATTGTGTTAAATAAAACGAATAATTATAAAAAATGGAACAAAAAAAAGCCTAAGAATCAATGGACAATGATTGGTTCAAAGTCAAATCCGTTTCGAGGGGTCTTTAATGGACAAGGACATTCTATTATTGGTCTCTATAAGAAGGACACCAAAGAGTACTCAAATTGGGTTAACACGTGGTATTCAGATGCAGGTTTATTTGGATATGTAAAAGGCGCTACTATTGTAAACCTTAAAGTGAAAAAAGCATATCTTAACACTCCTGGTATTGTGGGAACGGTATCTGCTTATTCGGAAAATTCTAATTTCTATGGTGTAGAAGTAAGTGATGTAAAATTGGAAAATGGTAATGCTGGTGGTATAGTTGGTCAGGCAACATATGATTATACGGAAACTTATTATAATTTGTTTACTGTGATTGCGCTGGAAGCAATTCTTATGACAAGTGGTTTTGTTATCAATCCATTAATATTTGGAGATGCAGTTAAATTACCAAATGATTTTGCTGGAAATATATTTTTTTCGTGTAAGGTAAAAAATCTTAATTGTCAAAAAACGAAAACTACAGGTGGAATAGTTGCCCTTGGAGGAAGTAGTGATTCTGGGATTGGAATATTAAATAGTTTGGTTATGAACTACAAAGTAAAGTCTGATGGTAGAAAGGGTATTTTTATGGGCGTAACGCCGTCACAAAAGTATGCCATCATACAAAACTGTTACACGACGAATTCAAGTGTTGTTAAAGGCAGTAAGAATAAACAGTTTATTGATAAGAAAAAGGTAAAGAAGCTTAGCAAAAAAACGTTGCAGAAATCCGGTGCGAAGAAACTTGGAAAAGCTTTTGAGTCTGTGAAAGGAAAAGAACCACAGCTTAAATTGTTTGTTTCAACCAAATGTGCCCCGGCAGATGAAACGAAATATAAGGTGATTGAAGATGGCTATTACACAATTAGCTATGGATCTTCTTATATGACTGTAAATGATAAAGCAGACATAGTAATGTCGTCAGAACCACAAAAGTTTTATTTTCAATATCGACCAGGTGGTTATTATACTATTACGAATGAACAGGGATATATTTTGACGGCAAATTCATCCAATGACGATGTCTATACTCAAAAGATGGAATACAATGAACATCGCTTTACACAAAAGTGGGTTCTAGAAACTAGAAATGATTCTTTTTACATGAAACTACAAGGGACAGAGAAGGCAATTTCGAATTATAAGGGATTTATGTTTTCTCCAGGTACAGGGGTCACCTTAGACGAAGATTGGTTAGAAGATGTGTCTATTGGATATAATGTAATTTGGAAAATTGCACCGACAGAGTAATAGAAATTGCCGCGGCAATTTATGAGAGAAACATGAACTTAACAAAGACTTGTCGTGACAATTGAAGAATGAGTTGTGAACTTTGTAATTCAATTTTATAAATGGGACTGATTGTGTCGGTCCCTTTTTGTTTTAGAATAAAAATTTTACGTATACTTGGATCGAAATAATAGTGTAATATTCTGCAAAAATGAGGTGTAAGAATGAAAAAAATATTAGTGTATTTTATCGCATTTTCTTTTTTGCTTTCGGGTTGTAGTGCTACTTCCTCGAAAGTCGAAGGTACTCAAATTAATCTTTCCGACAATAAAATCACAGTTGACGGAGATGAGATTACAAATGACAGCACACAAGCGGTCTATGCAGCAAATGATATCGTGTTCTATCTTGCAGGTCAAGACTTTACCTATGGTGAGGGAACAACGGAAGATGCGCATGAACAGAGCGAAGCAGATGCCCATACAGTTGTGCATATTACAAAGCCTGGCACATATGTCTTGAGTGGAGAGCTTTCTTTAGGACAGATTGCGGTTGACCTTGGAGAAGGTACGGAAGAAAACCCAGAAGCAGTTGTTACTCTCATTTTGAATGGTGTGGATATTACCTGTACTGTCGCACCTGCGGTTATTTTTTACAGTGTATATGAGTGTTGCAGTAGTGACGAAGAGACAGCGAGACATGATGTAGATACATCCAAAGCAGGAGCCAATGTTATCATTGCTGATGATACCGAAAATAACATCAATGGTTCTTATGTGGCAAAAATATATGAGTCCTATGAACTAAATGAGGATAAAACGGAAGTGGTAGATAGCAAGAAGCTTCACAAGTATGATGGTGCATTTTATTCTAAGAAAACCATTAATATTGGTGGTGGAACAAAAGGCAATGGTATCCTGAATATTGCTGCTGAAAATGAAGGTCTCGACAGTGAGCTCCACCTTACTATTAACGGTGGCACTATCAATATTGTATCGGGAAATGATGGTATTAACACGAATGAAGATAATATTTCTGTGACTACAATGAATGGAGGGGAACTCAACATTCTTTGCAATGGAGAAACTGGTGAGGGTGATGGCATTGATTCAAATGGATGGCTTGTCATTAATGGTGGAACATTAAATGCCCAGGCATGTGCAACCAGTGGTGATGCAGGTATCGATTCTGATAAGGGCATTTATATCAATGGGGGCAAAGTGGTTGCTTCTGGCAATATGCTTGACCAAATTGCTGGTGGCGATCAAACCTATGCAGTATTCAGCTTTGCAAGCAGACAGAATGGTGACAACACCTACACCCTCAAAGATACTTCTGGCAATGTGGTTGAGGAATACAAACCTACCAATGCTTTTACATATCTAATTATTGCAGGGGACGAACTTTCTCCTGGGGAATATACTTTCTGGCAGGGTGACACGCAGTTGGCAACAAATGCAATGCAGAACATGAACGGTGGGATGCCCCAGGGGGATAGGCCTGAAATGCCAAATGGTGCAGAACCTCCACAGGATGGCACAATCCCCGAAGCCTCAGAGGGTCAGGTAAGGCCTGAACAGGCAAATGGCGAACCGCCCCAAAAGCCTGACGGAGAAATACAGAATGGGGAAATGCCAAACGGCGAACAACCAGAAATGCCCGAGGGTATGACACCACCTGATGATGGGGATGGGATGAAGGGTGGTAATATGATACCGAACGGTGAAACATCCACAACATTTAAGATTGAGAAAGGTGGAAATCAGTTTAGCAATGTTTCACCTGTAGAGTAATCAGTGCAGATTCCAATTTATAAAGGTTGGAAAGTTTGATTTTTGCGGATGTATTAAGGAAGATATTATTGCGATTCATTGACATGCCGATGCAATTTTCAGTAATGCTTCAGATGATATCCTATATTGTATTAGGAAGTGTAGGAATGGTTTTGTTTTGGAATGAATTGAAAGAGGGCATTTCTTTATGGAAAAAGCACCTGGGTAAAAGCGTATGCTTTTTTATAGTAGCGTGTATTTTAGATATCCTTCTAAGTAATTTGGCTTTTTTACCGATGATGTATTTAAATCCGGAGTATCAATCATTAAACGAACATTCCGTTGCAGAGCTTCAAGGTAAATTCCCGGCACTTTTATTGATTATAGCTTTGGGGATAATGGGTCCTGTGGCAGAAGAGGTTATTTTTAGGCTGGCACCAATTAGCTTAACGGAAAAGAAGAGTAAAAAGATTATTGTAGTCCTTGTAACAGCTGCTCTTTTTATGCTTGTACATATGCATGCTTTCACTGTAGAAGAATTCTTGTACAATATTCCTCATTTTGTTACGGGATTGGTATATGGTATTGTGATGGTTTTAAGCCGGAATGTTACAATACCGATATTGCTGCATATAATGAATAACCTACCGGCAATTGTAGTAGCGACTCTATTTTTATAAATTGATAGTTCGATTATATGGTTTAATAAAAGTGTATTATAGAAATAGGTGTGTTTGATGTGGTTGTGCTTAATTGAGAGATAACTTTAAATTAGAAAAAGATAGAAAAACTTTCGGCCTTTCTAAGAGTTGAAAGCACGCAAGAATTTGAAGTTTACACACTGTTAGTATTTAAAGAAAGGATGGCAAAATGTGCTGTCCTTTTTGTGTAATTATAGCAAGACAGGAAAAGATTTAGTATAATTCATGTGATATCTTATATGTGTAGCTACAAAACAATTGAAAGAAGGTGTTTGAATGAATCTGACGCTTATTCAAAAATCCATTGATTATATTGAGGATAATCTAAAAACTGATATCAAGGCGAAGGAATTAAGTGAAATGGCAGGATTTTCGATGTTTCACTACTATCGGCTGTTTCAAAGTGCGGTTGGCATGCCTGTTATGCAATATATAACAAGGAGAAGACTACTTAATGCGTTGTACGATATGCACTGCGGAGAGAAGATGATAGAAGTGGCATTGGAGTATGGATTTGAAACACAGGCAGGATTTTATAAAGCCTTTATTCGCGAATTCGGATATACGCCGACAGAATTCCTTAATATGAGCAAGAAAAAGAAACCGTACAGAATTAATCTATTCAAGGAGGAACACATAATGGTATCACACAAAAAAATAAAAGAAGTTTTACAGAGTTGGGGATTAGAGAATGAAAAGCTGACTGATGTTGTATATGCTGAAACAGGTAATGTAAGTGAGTCAGCATGTTATGTAGGAGACAACTATATTATCAAATTTTCGCCTAATCTGGGGAATGTAGAGAAACATATTTCATTATCACAAGCAATTGAAAGTGTAGGCTTATCAACTGCTACACCTATAAAAACAGTAGAAGGTAAGTTCGTGGTTGCAAGCGAGGAATTGTATTTCTATGTTACCAAGCGATTGGAAGGAAAACAATTAAAGGCAAGTACGATGTATTTTGAGGATTATATGCCAAAGGCACGATTTATTGGTGAAATTGTAGGTCAGTTGAGCGTAGCACTTTCCAAGGTAGATGTAATTACAAATCAAGCGAATATATTTAAAAGTGCAAAGGAATGGGCTATTCCGGCTTTGGCAGGAAAAATGGATTTGCCTAAGAGTTTCGTAGAAATGTACGAAAAGGAATTTGGGGAGATATATGAATCATTACCACAACAGATTATTCATCGCGACCCGAATCCGGGGAATATTATTTTATGTGGCGACAATTGGGGTGTTCTTGATTTTGACCTTAGTGAAAGAAATATTAGAATTTTTGACCCATGCTATGCAGCTACAGCAATATTATCTGAAAGTTTTGAGGCTGATAACACAGATAAGCTGAATCAATGGATTATGATATATAAAAATATATTGTATGGATATGATGAAGTTGTAAAACTTTCAGATAACGAGTGGAAAGCAATTCCATATGTTGTTATTACAAATCAGCTTATATCAACAGCGTGGTTTTCTGAACAAGAGAAGTATAGGGAACTTTACGAAACAAATAAGAAAATGACCGAGTGGATGTTGCATAATTTTGATGACATACTATTTGAATAGTCAGAGAGCCGTAAACTTTCAGTTTCACGAGAGTGTGTTATTGTAACAGTACAGTTATCTCATGTCATCCCAAAAGACCTGTAAATGAGTGTTATGGGACGATGCGACAAGCAATGAATCATACATGACTCCAATATCTAAGACAAGAAACTTTCCGTTTATCAAAACGACGGTTTGTCTACGTACTTTAACGAAAAAGCCTGCCCATTCGGGGCAGGCTTTATTAATACACTAGTGAATAAATTAGTATCCCAGCACTTCTTCCACGATTTCAACAGCATCCATGATGCAGTCGGGACAGGGGCGCAATACCACACCGGTATCAATGCCTTTTAAGTCGCGGCAGCGGGATGCTTTATTTTTTTCTTCAAACTTAGCTACGATTTCTTTGGAAAGCTGGTAAGTAGATGCTTTGGTGCCGGGATTTTCCACGTTTCCGTCGCTGTTTTTAAAGCTTGCCAGCATAATGGCACCGGAGATAGCACCGCAGGTACCCTGCATACCGCCCATGCCCAGGCCAAAGCCTTCGCATGCTTTGAACAGTACTTCTTTATCAATGCCGGCTTCTTCGGCGAAAGCGCAGGCAACAGCCTGTGCACAGTTGTATTTTTTGTCATGTAATGCAATCGCAAGTTCTTTCTTAGTCATTGGTATTCTCCTTATGTAAGATTTAGTATTTTTTTGTAACGCTAAAAGCAAATAGCTGCTTAGCGATAAACTGCATCATTTCTTATATAAGCATACCATAAAGTGGACGGAAGTGTAAAGAGAACGGGAGCCTTGTTTTTTCTGGGAAACATAGGGAAATTGGAGGGCTTGGCGGTTGATTTTTATATGGTACTGTGTTACTATTTTAACGATGAGCCTATGTTGTGTTTCGGAATATGTCTCATAGAAGAACGCTCGTACAACATAGGGTATGTAAAAGAACGAAAGAAGTCCAAAGGACGGAAAGGTGAGAAAATGAAAAGAAGTTTTGATGAACTGATTGCAAAAGTAAATGAATGCGGCATGAAGAAAGTGGCTGTTTCCGTAGCACAGGATGAAGCTGTGTTGGAAGCAGTAAAGGAAGCAAAGAAGAGAGGCATTGCAGATGCAATTTTAGTTGGTGATGAAGCAAAGATTCGCGAAATCGCAGCCAACATCGATATGGATTTAAGTGAGTTTGAAATTATTGACGAGCCTGACATGATTGCAGCATCCTTAAAGGCAGTAAAGCTTGCTCATGACGGCGAAGCTGATATGTATATGAAGGGTATTATTGATACCAAAAACTTCTTAAAGAGTGTATTGGACAAGGAAGTTGGTCTGAGAACCGGCAGCCCCCTTTCCCATGTATGTGTATTTGATATTCCCTGCATCGACCAGCTTTTATTCTTAACTGACGTTGCATTTATGACCTATCCTACTCTGGAAGATAAAGTAAGCATTATCAAAAATACATTACCTGTTACCAAGGCTTGCGGTATTGATTGTCCCAAGGTTGCACCTCTGGCAGCAGTAGAAGTAGTTAACCCCAAGATGCCTGTTACCGTAGAAGCAGCTGAACTTACAAGAATGAACGCTGATGGCGAGATTACCGGTTGTATCATCGACGGTCCTCTTTCTTTAGACCTTGCAATCGATCCGGAAGCAGCGAAGCATAAAGGCGCTACCGACAGAAAGATTCAGGGCGATGCAGATGTACTGTTATTCCCTGATATCCATGCAGGTAACTTGGTATACAAGGCAATGGTACATATGGTACCCGGCGTAAAGAATGGTTGTATCTTAACCGGTACCAAGGTTCCCGTTATCTTAACCAGCCGTTCCGATACCTTCGAAACCAAGGTTAACTCTATGGCACTGGCAGCAGTTGTTGCTGAAGAAATGAAGAAGAACCAGTAATATGATAGATGATATTATTGAATTTTTGTTGGAATTAGTTCAGCTTGTTTGTGATATATTTGCGGCAAAAAGGTTAAATAAGAAAAAGAAGAAAAAAG
This sequence comes from Lachnospiraceae bacterium, assembly GCA_045580245.1. GTDB lineage: Bacteria > Bacillota > Clostridia > Lachnospirales > Lachnospiraceae > Acetatifactor. Next base: position 14,845 of record JAZNNL010000107.1, on the reverse strand, counting down.
AGGAGGATAATAAAAATGTCCATAAAGAGTCTGATTATTAATCCCGGTTCCACCTCCACCAAGATTGGTGTGTTTGAAGATGAAACCCTTTTATTTGAAGAAACATTAAGACACAGCACAGAGGAAATCAGTCAGTATGCGTCTATCGTAGACCAGAAAGATTTCCGTAAGAAAATTATTACCGACTTACTTGCAGAAAAGAATTTTGATGTAAAAGAGCTGGGCGTAGTTGTTGGCCGTGGCGGTATGTTGAAGCCCATTCCCGGCGGTACTTACGCAGTAACCGATGAATTGTTGCATGACTTAAAGATTGGTAAGCAGGGACAGCATGCTTCCAACTTAGGCGGTATCCTGGCAAGAGAAATCGGTGATGAAATCGGAGTACCTTCTTTTATTGTAGACCCTGTAGTAGTAGATGAATTAGAAGATGTTGCAAGATTCTCCGGTGTACCGGAACTGCCCCGTACTTCTGTGTTCCATGCACTGAACCAGAAAGCGGTAGCTAAGCGTTATGCAAAAGAAATCGGCAAGCCCTATGACACCTTAAGATTAATCGTTGTACATATGGGTGGTGGTGTATCCGTAGGTGCACATTTAAACGGCAGAATCGTAGACGTATTTAACGCTTTGGACGGTGACGGTGCATTCTCTCCCGAAAGAGCAGGTGCAGTACCTTCCGGCGCACTGATTAAAATGTGTTTCTCCGGTCAGTATACCGAGAAGGAAGTATACAGCAAAATCGTAGGTAAGGGTGGCTTCAATGCATACCTTGGCACTAACGACATGCGTACCGTAAACAAGATGGTAGACGAAGGCGATACCAAAGCTGCAGAAGTAAGAGAAGCGTTTATGTACCAGATTGCAAAAGACATGGGTTCCATGGCTTGTGTACTGGAAGGTAAGGTAGACCAGATTATCGTAACCGGTGGTATTGCATACAATGCGCTGGTTGTGGATTACTTAAAAGAAAAAGCAGGCTTCATTGCACCTTTCACAGTATATCCCGGTGAGGATGAACTGCTTGCACTTGTACAGGGTGCGTTGCGTGTTATGAACGGTGAAGAAAAGGCAATGGAATACTAAGAATTGCCGATTGCATGTGGCTGAAAAGTTATATGTGGAACAATCCAAGTAAAACAAGAGCCGTGGCTTAACTGCCGCGGCTCTTTCTGCATTCGCTGGGAGATTTTCCGTATTCTTTTTTGAATAAATCTTTAAAGTAGTTGCTGTCAGAGAACCCATATTCCAATGATGTTTATTTGAAACCTAAGCAGACGAAAAAGAGTAGACTCTATAAGTCATTTTTGATAAAATAAATATATATTTTTTTGTTTTTATAGTAAAAGTGGAAAGGAAATTTCCGGTATGAGAGTAAAGGGATTATTAACAGGGTTAGTCTGTGGATTGATTGCTTTTGTGGTTACATATACCGGCGTGTTTTCTACAGTGGATAAAACTGCGGAAGACAGGCTTTATCATTATGCAGGAAATGTAGATGCGACCATTAAAATTATAAAAATAGATGATCACACAATGAATCGCTTGGGAGATCTTTCGACATGGAATCGTAATATATATGCGGAGTTGCTGGAAACCATATATGTTTCTGAGGACATCAGACCGGCAGTTGTGGGATTTGATATTTTATTCAGCAGTGAAAAAGACGAGGAATCGGATGCACGGTTTGCAGAAGCTTGTGCAAAATACGGTAATGTGGTGACCGGTTTCAGTTATGTGTTTACAAAAGAGGTGACGGAAGACGAAGAGGGTGCATTGGTAGTAGACGCTATGAAGGTAGAGGAAAAAGTGTTACCGTACAGAGCGTTGGACGCTGCAACCAATAGTGGATTTGTAAATGCGCTGACAGATAATGATGATATGATTATCCGCAGTTCTTTTCTTTATTTTGATGAGGAAGACGGCACGAGGGAAAGAAGCTTCAGTAGTGCCGTTTATGAAGCTTATATGGAGGCGTGTGGTCTGGAGGCAGCATATCCTACGGAACAACATGCGATGAGCTTCCGGTATTCCGGAAAAGCAGGGGAGTATGAGAATGTTTCTTTGGTGGATGTTTTAGATGGTACTGTGCCACCGGAGGCATTTGACGGATGTATCGTCCTGGTGGGTGCGTATGCCTCAGGCATGTTGGATTCATATTTTGTGCCGGTAGAATATTCAGGACAGATGTATGGTGTGGAGATTCATGCAAATGTAATACAGGCGCTGATGGAAGGAAAGATGCTGACCTCGTGGCCGCCGATGGCGGATGCTGTTTTGGTAGCAGTAATTGCGTTTTTTCTGGCACTCATCTGTGACAGACTAAGTGTTGGTAAGGTGGTACTCGTATGTGTTGTTGTTGCTGTGCTGAAGCTTCTTGCCGGATTTGTGTTATTCCAATGCGGTTATTCTACCAATGTGTTGGTGGTGCCTGCCATGGCAATATTGATAGCCGTGTATGATACGGCAATGCATTATTATAGGGCAAATGCCGCAAAGAGAAGTATCGAAAGGGCGTTCAGCAAATATGTTGCGCCTCAGGTTGTGGAAGAAATCGCAAAAGACGGAACCTATAAGCTGAAGCTGGGTGGCGAAAATAGGGAGCTGGCGGTTCTTTTTGTGGATATCCGTGGCTTTACTCCCCTTTCCGAGAGTCTGGAACCGGAGCAGGTTGTGGATATTTTGAACGGCTATTTAGAACTTACAACAGAAAGCATATTCCGGCATGGCGGAACACTGGACAAGTTTGTGGGAGATGCAACCATGGCGGTATTTAATGCGCCGTTTGATGTGGAAGATTATGAATATAAGGCGATTTTGGCCGCATGGGATATTGTTCAAGGCGGAAAACGCATTGAACAGGAATATGTGAAGCGATACGGCAAGCAGGTCGGTTTCGGCGTGGGAATAAATTGTGGTCCTGCGGTTGTGGGAAATATCGGATGTGAATTCAGGATGGATTATACAGCCATCGGAGATACGATAAATACGGCAGCCCGCCTGGAGGCGAACGCTCCGCGGGGAACCATTTATATCAGTGAACATGTTTATGAGCGGGTTAAAGACCGTATTACGGCAGAAGCATTGGGCGAGATTCCTTTGAAAGGCAAATCGAAGGGAGTCTTTGTATATTCTGTAACCGGAGTGAAGGATTACAAGAGCCCGGAAGAGGAGTAAGCAGGCATGAAGCAAATACTGGTAATTCCAAACAGTGGAGAAATAACGGAATATTTAAGTTTGTCGAAAACATACGGTGTAGGATTTGAGTTTAATGAATTTTTCATGCCGGATGTTTTGGATGATGAAAGAAAATATCAGAGTATTATACATACATATAAGCAGCAGGAGTTACCGGCGTATTTGTCGCTACATGGGGCTTTTTTCGATGTCATTCCTTTTAGCGTGGATAAAAAGATAAAAGAAGTTTCGAGACTTCGGATTGAACAGAGCATCAGTGTGGCAAAAAGAGTGGGTGCAAAAGCAGTTGTATTCCACGCCAATTATAACTCGTGTCTGAATTCAAAGGTATACGTGGAGAATTGGATAAAGGAAAATGCGACGTATTGGGCAGAGGAACTTGTAAAGCACGCAGATATTCGTATTTATCTGGAAAATACATTTGAGACCACGCCCGATGTGTTGGTGGCTTTGTCGGAGCAACTATGTAAATATCCGAACTACGGAGTTTGTTTTGATTATGCACATGCCTGCCTGTCAAAGACAGCACCGACTGTGTGGGCAGAGCGTTTGGGACGTTTTGTAAAGCATATCCATATCAATGACAATGACGGTGTCAGCGACCTGCATTTGGCATGGGGAGACGGCGTAGTGGACAGAAAGCAGTTTTATCGAATCTACGAAACATATCTGAAGGAAGCTACGGTGTTGTTGGAGACATCTACTTTTGAGAATGCGTGGAAATCATTGGAAAAGCTGAAAGACGAAGGCTTTTTGGAAGAATAGTTTAGGGTAAGGAATTGATTATGAACTATAAGAACTTTAAGAAAAAGAATAAAAAGTTCATAAGGTATATTGTTTTAGCAGTAGCGGTATTTGTCATCGCACTTTCTGTTTTGTTTGTATGCAAAGCATGGCAAGAAAATCAAGGTTATCGTACAATCCGTGTGGTAGAAACCAGCGGAAATGTTACGGTAGTAAAGGATGGTATTGACTATGCTGCATATCCCGGTATGCATTTACAGGAGGGGCATGTACTTGTTACGGCGGGGGATGGTACGGTCAGATTGGTACTTGATGGTGATAAGTATGTCAAAGTAGAAAGCGGCAGCCGCGTAGTTTTTGAAACGTTGGGATTTATGGGAAGCCGAAACACCAGAATAAATCTGGAAAGAGGAACGATTACAGCTGAACTGGTAAAGCCGCTGGAAGAAGATCAGGAGTTTGTTATTAACACACCCAATGCGGTGCTGGCGGTCAGAGGTACCTTTTTTAGGGTAAGTCTTGCGATGTCTGAGCAGGGCGAAATAAGAGCGAATATTATGACGTATGGCGGTCAGATTGCGTCCAGAAGAATTTTTCCTACGGGTGAGATTGATGAAGAGGAAGTGCTTGTAAGTGCGGGCTATATGACAGCAATCCATATGGATGATGCGGATACAGTCTATGTTCTGGATGGAATGGAAAATGCTATAGATATAACCGGTGATAATCAGACGGATATAGCACCGATTAAAATGGAAGACATATCGGATGATGATTTGGTAGATATTTTTTATTCTGCTGAAAACGGACATGAGCTTTTTGTGACGGCGCAAGAAGCAAAAGCAGATATAGAAGATAGAAATATTGATATCGAAAATCAGGTGTCCGTATATCAGAAAGCAGCGGAGCTGTTTCCTGAGGGGGCGTCCGGTGATGCATCAGAAACTATCGGAGCCGGATTGAGGATTGTAATAGATGATGGAGAGCCTCTTTTGGCGGAGGTTGAAACGGATTATAGCGAAGGCGGAGAAAGTGATTTCGTAGAACCGGAAGAGCCGGAGAGTGAACCGGAAGAGCCGGAAACTGCGCCGGAGAGTGAACCGGAAGAGCCGGAAACTGCGCCGGAGAGTGAACCGGAAGAGCCGGAAACTGCACCGGAGAGTGAGCCGGAGGAACCGGAAACCGATTCGGAGGTGCCGGAAGAACCGTCGGACGATACTGAAACTACAGAACATCTGCACATCGAAACGGAAGCACGTGTAGAAGCGACCTGCTCTAAAAAGGGCAGTATTACGGTATGGTGTGAAGAATGCGGAGAAATCTTGTCCGAAACGGAGATACCTGCGACCGGTCATAGCGTTACTACAGAACAAAATCCGGCAACTTGTCAGGTTGCCGGATGGACGAAGGAAGTATGCGCGGTCTGTGGTACGCAGATTTCACAGACGGAACTACCGATGACCGGTCACACGTCCCAGTACGTAGGTAGTGAAACTATTCATTCCGGATGTGCAGGTTGCGGAATTACACTTAGTACAGCGCATGAGTTTACGGATGAAGTGACTAGGGATGCGACTTGTGCGGAAGACGGTGTATGGTTATACAGTTGCGAGTGCGGATATAGTTATGAAAATCCGATTGCTGCAACCGGTCATGCTCCGGAAGACGGAGGGGAAGAAGAGGCGCATAGTGTCTGCGGTACATGTGATGAAGTGCTGGAAGACGGAAGCTACCACAGTTTAGTCGAGGCGGAACGGATTGAGGCTACCTGTATGGCAGAGGGGCAGATTACCAAAGAATGTGCATGTGGTTATGCGGAAAATGAGACGATTCCGGTGGCGGCGCATCAGTATGAAGAGAGTACCGGCACTTGTAGCACTTGTGGATTACCTATGGTTGTGATAAACAGCACAAATTTCCCGGATGCCAAGTTCTGTACGTATGTAGGTCAGTTTGATACGGATAATGATGGTTATCTTTACAGTACGGAATTGACACAGGTAACACGCATAGATATATCGGGTACAAGTTCTGCGGATGGTGGTTATACCTCATTACAGGGTATCACATATTTTACACAATTAAATAGTTTGAATTGCTCTTATAATGCGAATATTACAGAATTAGACTTGCAGCTTCTTGCAAATTTGGAATATCTGACTGTAGAGGGCTGTAACGGATTAGTAACACTGAATATTTCTAATACAAAAGTGGCTGATTTAACCCTGAATTATCTTACAAATCTAACGACTGTATTTGCTGATAATTGTACGAATCTGGGGCTGGTGTCGGCGTTTAGTTGCCCGTCACTTACACAGTTCAGTGCAACCGGATGTTACAGTGAAGACTCATATAGGCGGTTGTATTCAGCAGACCTTAGCAGTTGTCCAAACCTGCAGACGGTTAATATGTCCGGAAATAGAGGAATGTATAATTTGAACTTAGACCAGTGTACCGGTTTAACAAGCGTTAATGTAACAAATTGTGGCAATTATTCCCAAGTGTTTACGGTTACAATGAGACAAACCGGAAAAACGACGAGTATTATCACCGGATTCGATAGCGGATATATGATTTTCAATAATGAAGATGACATTTAGGAGGAGACTATGCGTCAGGAAACGATTGAGCAGCTTCGCAAAATTTCAGTACCAAAACAATTTGCAAAAAAAGAATACATATGCCATGAAGGACAGCCGGGAAATGAGATGTATCTTATTTTGAAAGGCTCGGTAGGTGTTTACGTGACAAGTGTAATCGGTACACTAAGTCATGTGGCTACTATTGGAGAAGGTGACTTCTTTGGCGAAATGGCAATCTTTGATAATATGCCCCGTAGCGCTTCGTGCATTGCCATAGAAGATACGGTGGCCGTGGCTGTTACCAAAGAGAACTTGCAGGAATTTCTCGAAAATTGTCCTGAAATTGCGGGACAGATGATGGAGAGAATGAGTGGGCGAATCCGTAAGCTGGATGATGAGCTTTACAAAAATAACCGGTTTGTCAAAAACCGGCATGTCCCCAAATTTGAATTGCCCTATCAGCATCATGAAGGGAAGAAACGCAGAGTGCCGTATCAGGAGAAGTCGCTTTTGATTGAGTATAAGCAGGCATGCCCTATCTGCGGTAGAGCGGTATCGGTTATTGATGTAAAGAGAAACCTTTTGGAAGAAAGCAATTTTTCCCAGGATTGCCGGATAACTTATAGGGGCTGTAATCCCCTTTGGTTTGAGGTGTTTTCTTGTTCTCACTGTCGCTATACAAATCATTATTTAAAATTTTTTGGCATCAATAATTTTGAATATGAGTTAGTAAAGGAAGTCGTAAGAAAAGAACAGATTCCGGTGACAGAATCCGCTATTGCCAAACGGGGACCCTATGATGTACTTGTCATGCAGTACTTACAGGCAATTCATATTAATGAGTATATCAATGCAGGAGGAGATGCGTTGATTGGCAGTATGTGGAGAAATCTGTATTGGCTCGCAAAGGATGCGGAAGAAGCTGAATTTGCTGCATATTGTGCACAAAGGGCTATGGAAAAATGCCAAAAGGCTTTGGATGAAAATCAGTTTACAGATGAGGCCAGCAGAAGTTCAATGGCAATGTTTTTTGTAGTACTTATGATAAATGCAAAACAAACAAATGGAATTCTGAAGTACATAAACATTGCGGCAGAAGCTTCTGATGAAAGAATTAGGAACCAAGCCCTGCGATTACGGGAAAAATATAAGAGAGAATAGTCAGTTCTAATGCAAAATATAACCCTCTTTACCGGATTGCCCAGTAAAGAGGGTACATATTATAAGGGGAACTTGAAGTAACGTTTTGCATTGTTGTAGGAGATGTCCGAGACTATTTATGAGAATCCCTCACCGGGTAATAAAAAGGGTGGTATCTCCACACTGGAAGACAAGTCCCTGGGATGTACCCAGAAGTCCGGCAGTAGTCCTTTTGCAAGAAATATTGCACGCTTAATGCTTGAAAATGTAAGGGTTGAAGGTTAGACAGACAAAATAATAAAACTCATATATGTGGATTATGTGAACTAAAAACCGCAAAATGCAGGAAAAAGTGCAATTGTCACACAATATATTGTATACCGATATGAGATGTATGCAATTGAAGTGAGCATTTGAAATATAATGACAGAAAGTCATGATAAAATATGCAGTTGGGAATCAGATTTTACGATACAAAGAGGCTTCCTTTGAGGAAAAGAAACTGAACTGCAGAGTTGTTGACAAGCGATGCGACACGTTTGTCATTAAGGAGATTTTTTAGATTAGCAAGAAGGCAGGATGGGAAAGAATGAAGAAGGCTGGAGAATTTTTGGTTGCATTTTTTAAGAAAGAAACGGTATTATGTGTGGCCGCAGTAATGGCAGTCGCCTCCATGTTTTTGGTGACGCCGGATGCAGGCTACAAAGAGTATATAGATTATAGTGTGTTGGGATTATTGTTTTCTTTGATGGTAGTCACATCGGGGTTAGGCGAATTAGGGGTGTTTGATAAAATAGCACGCGTTATATTAAAAAGAGCCCATAATTTACGGAGCTTAAGCATGTTAATGGTTGCGTTGTGTTTCCTATCATCCATGTTAATTACCAACGATGTAGCACTTATTACTTTTGTACCTTTTACAATTTTGTTACTTTCCATGGCCGGACTTGCTGAGAATACAGTAGCCATAGTGGTTTACGAAACTGTGGCAGCAAATTTGGGCAGTATGCTGACACCGGTGGGGAATCCGCAGAATCTGTATCTTTATACAGCGTCCGGTATGGGTCTTTTGGAGTTTTTTCAGATTACATCACCGATCACGATACTTTCAGCGGTATTGTTATTCGGATGTTGTATCTTTACAAAAAAACTGCCGGTACATATTAATCCAGGGCAGGGAGCGACACCTGCAAAAGAAGATAACAAGGAAAAGAACAGAACGGCGTCTTATGTCCTGTTTTATGCCGTGTTTGCGCTGGCGCTGCTGGCGGTACTAAAATGGATTCCCGTATACGTTCCCTTTTTGATGGCGCTATGCGGTACTTATATTATACGGAAACAGGTTTTGAAGAAAGTGGATTACTGTTTGTTGCTTACTTTTGTGAGTTTCTTTGTGTTTATTGGCAATATGGGCCGCATTCCGGCGGTTAGCGGGTGGCTTCAGCAGATGCTTGATGGAAGGGAATTGTTGGTAGCCTTCTTTTCCAGTCAGGTAATCAGTAATGTGCCGGCGGCTATGCTTCTGTCCGGCTTTACAACAGATTTCACAGCATTGATAAAGGGTACCAATATCGGTGGGCTGGGAACTTTGATAGCTTCTCTCGCCAGTCTGATTTCTTATAAATATGTAGTGCAGGCATTGCCTGAAAAAAAGGGGAAGTACTTTTGGTACTTCACCCTCGTAAATGTTTTGTTTGCAATTGTATTACTGCTATTCACGAATTTGGTTGGGTAGCGCAACAGATTTGAAAAATAAGAGGAAATTTACAGTTTGTTCATAAAAGTTTAACGGTTTGGCCTCGCTTTTGGTTGAATAAGTGGCGTAAATCTGTTAAAATGTACCTTATGTGAGCACCTGACCGAAAGGTGTAAAAGGGAAAAAGAGCGGTTGTAACCGTTTGCTCCTGATGATTTCAAACGCCCCCAAAGGGCAGATGGAGAGGAAAAATGAGTTTAGTTACAAAAATTTTCGGAACACATAGCGAAAGAGAATTAAAGAGAATTACTCCGCTGGTTGATAAAATTGATAGTTTACGACCGGATATGCAGGCTCTTTCCGATGAGCAACTGAAAGCAAAAACGGATGAGTTTAAAAAACGTCTGCAGGACGGTGAAACGCTGGATGATCTCCTTCCCGAAGCTTTTGCAACGGTACGAGAGGCGGCAAAGCGTGTATTAAATATGGAACACTACCGTGTACAGCTGATTGGTGGTATTATCCTGCACCAGGGACGTATTGCCGAAATGCGTACCGGTGAAGGTAAGACATTGGTTTCCACCCTGCCCGCATATTTAAATGCATTGGAAGGTAAGGGTGTACACATCGTTACGGTCAATGACTATCTGGCACATCGTGACGCGGAATGGATGGGACAGGTACATGAATTTTTAGGGTTAAAAGTAGGTGTAGTTTTAAATTCCATGAACAACGACGAACGTCGTGATGCATATAACTGTGATATTACCTACGTTACCAACAATGAACTGGGCTTTGATTACTTAAGAGACAACATGGTTGTTTATAAAAAGCAGCTGGTACTGAGAGATTTGCACTATGCAATCATCGACGAAGTGGACTCTGTATTGATTGACGAAGCAAGAACCCCTCTGATTATTTCCGGACAGAGCGGCAAATCCACCAAGCTTTACGAGATGTGTGATATGTTAGCGCGCCAGATGCAACGTGGTAAGGATATGGAAGCACTCTCCAAGATGGATGCCATTATGGGTGTGGTACAGGAAGAAACCGGTGACTTTATCGTAAATGAAAAGGATAAAGTCGTAAACTTAACCGAAGAAGGTGTTAAGAAAGTAGAAAGATTCTTCCAGATTGAAAACTATGCGGATCCTGAAAATCTGGAAATCCAGCACAATATTATTTTGGCACTTCGTGCACATAATTTGATGTTCCGTGACAAAGATTATGTGGTGAAAGATGATCAGGTTCTGATTGTAGATGAATTTACCGGCCGTATTATGCCCGGACGCCGTTATTCCGACGGTTTACATCAGGCAATTGAAGCAAAAGAAAAAGTAAAGGTAAAGAGAGAAAGTAAGACCCTTGCCAATATTACGTTCCAGAACTTCTTTAACTTATTTGCAAAGAAATCCGGTATGACCGGTACTGCATTAACAGAAGAAAGAGAATTTCGTGATATCTACGGTATGGACGTTATTGAAATCCCTACCAACAGACCGGTAGCACGTATTGATTTACAGGATGCAGTGTATAAAACAAAGAGAGAAAAGCTGCATGCGATTGTGGAAGCAGTAGAAGAAGCCCATGCAAAAGGGCAGCCTGTACTGGTTGGTACTATTACCATCGAATCATCCGAAGAACTGTCAGCCATGTTAAAGAAAAAAGGCATCCAGCACAAAGTGTTGAATGCAAAGTTCCATGAGCTGGAAGCGGAAATTGTAGCGGATGCAGGTATCCATGGTGCGGTAACCATTGCAACCAATATGGCGGGCCGTGGTACCGATATTAAGCTGGACGAAGCCGCAAGAGAAGCCGGCGGTCTTAAGATTATCGGTACCGAGCGTCATGAATCCAGACGTATCGATAACCAGTTGCGCGGACGTGCCGGCCGTCAGGGCGACCCCGGTGAATCCAGATTCTATATTTCCCTGGAAGATGATTTGATGCGCCTGTTTGGTTCCGAAAGAATGATTGCAATGTTTAATACACTGGGTATCCAGGAAGGACAGGAAATTGAGCACAAGATGCTTACCAATGCAATCGAGAACGCGCAGAAGAAGATAGAGAACAACAACTACGGTATCCGTAAGAATCTGTTGGAATATGACCGTGTTATGAGCGAGCAGAGAGAAATCATCTATGCTGAAAGGCGTCGTGTACTGGACGGTGAAAGCATGCGTGATGTTATTTACAAGATGATTACCGATATTACCGAGCATTGTGTAGATATGGTAATTGGTGAAGATACCGATTATGATGACTGGGATTTGAATGAATTAAATACGCTGCTTTTACCCATAATTCCTTTGGAGCCGGTTAAGCGTGGCAGAATTTCCGCAACCAAGAAAAATGCCCTGAAGCAGGAATTAAAGGAAGAAGCAGTAAAGCTTTATGAAGCAAAAGAAACCGAATTCCCGGAAGCAGAAATGATGCGAGAAGTAGAGCGCGTGATTCTGTTAAAGGTCATTGACCGTAAGTGGATGGCACATATCGATGATATGGACCAGTTACGTCAGGGTATCGGTCTACAGGCATATGGTCAGAGAGACCCCCTTGTGGAATACAAAATGAGCGGATATGATATGTTTGACGAAATGACAGAAAATATCCGCAAGGATACTGTACGTCTCCTGTTCAGAGTAAAACTGGAACAGAAGGTGGAAAGAGAACAGGTTGCAAAAGTAACCGGCACCAACAAGGACGACAGTGGCCCGAAAACACCGAAAAAGCGTGAGAACGTAAAGGTATACCCCAACGACCCCTGTCCATGCGGTAGTGGCAAGAAGTTTAAGCAGTGTTGTGGAAGAAATGCATAATAATTTTTAGGGGCTTGAATGGCTGTATATATGCCTTCCAAGCCCCTTGGTGAACGTCGGTACTTAGTTGCTGTATAAGTGCGAAGCACTTAGCAACTTACGTACCGCTACGTTTACCACGGAACGAGAGTGTGGCGCGGAAGGCATATATACAGCCATTCCGGCAAATATAAAATTATAGAAAGTAGGTGACGTTAATGGTAGAATTCGATAACATGAAAAGTAAACTCCTTACTTATGAAACACCTTTAGCGGAAGTGAGGGATTCACTTTGACTTAGCTTCTAAGGAGAAGCGGATCGAAGAATGGGAACGTGAAATGGAGGCCCCCGGTTTTTGGGATAATCCGGACCGTTCCAACAAACTAATGAAAGAACTGAAGAATCTGAAGGATACCTGCCAGACCTATTATGATCTGGAGACCCAGTATGAGGATATACTGACTCTGATTGAAATGGGATATGAAGAAAACGATGAGTCCCTGATACCGGAGACCCAGGCAGAACTGGATTCTTTTATTGCAACTTTTGAAGAAATGCGTATCAGTACGCTTCTTTCAGGAGAATACGACAAAAACAATGCAATTTTAAAACTCAATGCCGGTGCAGGCGGCACGGAAAGCTGTGACTGGTGCGGTATGCTTTACCGTATGTATACCCGCTGGGCTGAAAAGAAAGGCTTTGCAGTTGAAGTGCTGGACTATCTGGACGGTGACGAAGCAGGGATTAAATCTGTTACTTTCCAGGTAAACGGTGAAAATGCCTACGGATATTTGAAGTCCGAAAAAGGGGTGCACAGACTGGTGCGTATTTCTCCTTTTAATGCACAGGGCAAACGCCAGACGTCCTTTGTTTCTTTGGATGTTATGCCGGATATTGAAGAAGATTTGGATGTAGAAATCAATGAAGAAGATTTGCGTATCGATACCTATCGAAGCAGTGGTGCCGGTGGTCAGCATATCAATAAAACTTCTTCTGCAATCCGAATCACCCATATTCCTACAGGAACAGTAGTACAGTGTCAGAATGAGCGAAGCCAGTTCCAGAACAAGGATAAGGCAATGCAGATGTTAAAGGCAAAATTATTCTTGTTAAAACAGGAAGCTAATGCAGAAAAGCTTTCCGATATTCGAGGTGAAGTAAAAGACATCGGTTGGGGAAACCAAATACGTTCTTACGTATTGCAACCCTATACTATGGTAAAGGACAACCGAACCGGTGTAGAAAGCGGTAACACGGATGCGGTACTGGACGGTGCTATCGATATTTTTATCAATGGCTATTTAAAATGGCTGAGTACAGGGGCTAAACCTGTAGCCGGAGCTGACGAGTAGACAAAGAGAATGTAAAATAAGAATCAAACTAAATAACGGGTGTAAAAAGTTTCTTTGCAGACCCGCTCCCGCTCCATGAGAAACGTAGCGGATGCTAAACGCAACCTTCCCTCTACGAGGTCGGTTTTGTTAAGCACCGACGTTTCCCAAGGGTCTGCGCCAGAAAGCTTTTTACACCCGTTATCTTATTATGATTCTTATTTTACATTCTCTTTTTTCATGATATGGAAGAAGAACAGTGCCTGTGTCATTAACAAGTAGGGCTCTACCCAGAAACCACCAATAATAGACACCGTGCAAAGTAACTGTAAAGGAATAAAGCTTATTATAATATAAAGAAGCTTGCCCTTTTGACCTTTCATAAGGTGAAGGCTCATTTTCAAAATTTCACCTGCGGTTTTACCGGGAAAATCTAACATCAGGTAGTAACAGGGAAATAGAAACAGCGATACCAACGTGACAATTACCATCACACATAAATCACTCATAAGGGAGAAAGGGAGATAGAAGTCGGAATCGGATAGTGCAAGTGCATTTAAAACCATTTCTGCAATAAAAGATGGTATTACTGCCACCAGAGACATAATAAAGGATATCACTAAGGCTGTTTTAAACTGGTTACGGAATCCGTAAAAAATATCGGAAAAAGTAACATAAGGATTGCCACAGGCAATTTTTAAATACAGTAATGCAATCCCTGCCTGGAATACGCCTATGAATGTTCCTGCAAGAAGGGCAATTACATGGGTGACAAAAGTTAAAAGATACCCGGTGTTGTCCATCATAATCAGGAATGCCGTAAATACGGAAAGAAACATAGTAGTAAATACGGTAATACAACTGATTGTCAGCTGACTGCCAATCAGTAAACCATAACGTCCGGTCAGTCGCTCTTTTGCATTATCTTTTAAGGTGGCACTAAATTGATGTAGGTTCATAAAAAATCTCCGGGTTTAAATAATTTCTATACTGCATAGTCAACGTAATTGCCCAAAAATCTGGCAGCATCCGTTGCTTTTTTGTCTTGCTGATAAGGATTGCTCTCGTTGGGGTACTTAATCTGGGTGGAGGTGGTACCGCCGGATACATAGGAACGTCCGCATTCCGGGCAAATGGAGGTATGAATGGCAACAGAAGCGCGCACCACTTTTCCACCGCCCATTTCCGCTCTTTTATACGCGTTGGAAACATGCTCTTGTTCATGGGCGCGCACAGCGGAAGCGGCAGCTTCTTTTGGAATATGGGCAGCGGCCTTAAAGGAAACCATTTCATTGGAACCGTCCTGGTATTTACGGTTTTCACAGGTTTCACATTCTTTGACGCCGGTCATTTTTTCT
>JAZNNL010000106.1:0-16739 GCA_045580245.1 Lachnospiraceae bacterium | reverse complement strand
TCAGGGTTGCATTGCTGTTTATTTGTCAAGGTACTTTTCGTTGTTGCCTTGCTCTTTCGAGCCGCAACTCATTTAGAATATCACATCTAATCAAGTCTTGTCAACAACTTTTTTTACTTTTTTTCAAAAGCTTTATTATGTTGTATTCTCTTGCTCTCGGCAACGAAGATGAGTATAGCACCCAATACTTTCATTGTCAACACCAATTTACACTTTTTTTCAAAAAAATTAATACAATTCAAAACCTAAACTAAGAAAAGCCCGTAACTACGGGCTTTTCGTTCGTTTTTCAACATATACAATTTCAATACAATTAGGTATTTGTAAATCTGTTATCTCATTTTATCACACTATTGTAGCAAAGTGGTGACACTTCCCTCATCTGTAGATACCTTTAATTTAATACTTTCTACCTGTTCCAATACAGAAGTCTCCATTTCCGCCAACAATACTAATGAAACTTCTTCTCCCGGTGCCAGCGTTCCTACATAGGTATTCAGATCGTCCAATAACATGGTAGATAGTGCAACACTCTGTTTCGCACCATTTACTGTAACAATACACTTTGGTGCCATTCCAAAAACATCAATCTCTTTATCTTCTCCTGTGGTATTCGTTACCGTGAACTGCAAAACCAACAACCGGTTGCCCGGGGTTGCATCCAATGCAAAGAACGGGTTTCCATCACCGTTATCAGGATATGTATCTGTAACCCTGCTTTCAGCAAAAGCAATCGTTACACCTTCCGGCATAAGCAAAGTATCAATAGAACCGTAGGATTCTTCCTCCACTTTATCAATCACTTCTGTATCCGCAACTTCATCCATACCCTCCGGTTCCTTTTCTGTCTCTTCGGTATTTTCCTCCACCTCATTATATAAAGACAAATCAACCAGACGGCTATCGTAATCTTTCATATTCTTAATTAATAATCCTGCCGCATACTCAACAATTGCATTTTCCTGTTCCTGTGTCATTTCCGGCAATGAACCGCAACCTGAAAGTAAAACCAGTCCTGCAATTAATATACTACAGAAAAATCTCTGTTTTCTCATTACGTTCCTCTTTTCTGCAAAGTTGTATGAGTTCCTAGTTATAGATTACACTATTTTCTTCTCTAATGCAATGTAAATACCCGATATTGCCAATACAATCATTCCCACAACAAGGAAAAGTATCATTTTTTCCGTATTAGCCAGTTCTGCGAAATCATACAGCACTATTTTAACACAGACTACCATAGTCAGTGCCAGTCCCGTAATTCGTAAAGCTTTTTCTTTAATGACAAAACCTGCCACAACAGCACCGATTGCTATCACAGTCAATACTATACTCTTTATAACCGGTAACGGTATTCTCCATATTAATGTCATGTAACAGAGGAATAATACCAATATCAGATGCTTTACTTTAAAATTCATTCCGTACTTTTCTCTAAAAGTAAGCAATATAAATATAATCCCCAGTAAAAGCATCACTGCATAAAGTATATGGTTTTCAAAAGGCAGAATGGACAAATACAAAAGCACCGCCACTCCCAGATTTAAATAATTACAAATTCTTATATTTTTATCACGGGTAAATTCAAAACTGTTAAATCCGACTACACCCATAAACAAAATACTCATAAGCAATGCCGGTGTAAATTCATTTTGAATGCATAAGCAAACAAATGCCATAAATACTGCCAGAATCATTTCCTCATACAATAACTTCCAATGGTTCAGTGCCAGTACTGATAACAAAAATGCACTCAGAAAACATATGGAAGCCACAAAATTGTAAATCACTGCTCCCTGCTCTACTACTCTGCCATGCCAATCCAAATCCAGATGTGCAAAAGTCCAAACTGCTAACCATGCCGTATATAAAGAAATTAATAATTCACTTATCTTGAGTTCTTTTCGCTTTGACAGGAGTTTCGCTACCGCAAACACAATCAAGGTAACAAAAAGACGCCACCACTGCCAACTTAAGCCAATTTCATTGTATATATCCTGAAGCCATACAAAAAAGCTTCCAAACCAGTACATGGCAAGAACAAAACAGCTTCCAAACCAATAAGGTAACCACTTGCTCTGTGTTTTTCGAACTACTGCATAAAGTCCCACACATATCACCAAATACAATACTGCCACAATATGTATCATATATTGATTATCAAACAGCACGAAACATCCGGTACCCAACAAAGCCAGTGATAAAAAAGCATTGGTAATAATATAAACCACCGTCACCCCACAACCGGTTGTTCTATTTATATCAGATGTCTCTTCTTTGTTCCGCATTTTTTCTGCAGCAACCCATATCAGTCCCTGGGTCAAAACAGCAGTTAATAAGAAGAATAATATATAAGAAACCTCTATCACTTCTTCTATTTGTGAAAAAATTGCCAATCCAAATACAATTGAAAAAATTGCGTTGGCAATCATATGTACGATACTAACAGTGTCCTGATTCTTTTTGACAGGTAATATTAATGTCATCAGATTTACCAAAAAAAGAATGGATGTCGTGATAACCAAGGGAATAATGGCAGAATCATCCCACGCTTCTATTCCCAACAAAGGCTCTCCTACCGGGAATATACAGATATAGCAACCGATAAAGCTGATTATTTTAATGGTACCGGAATCTTTTTTACGGCTGATAAAAACTGCACACAAAGAAATCCCTATTGCAATAATTAATGCAACAATGCCATTAAAGTTTTCCAGATATAAATAATTCAGCATCGTAGCCAGATATAGCCCGCAAATTCCCAGTCCTGTAATACCCACTGCAAATTTTGGCATTTTCTTAGCCAATATCAGTTCCGAAATCACAAGGACCGCTAATGCAATCGCATAAAGACATAAGCCTTTAACCATACCACTCATATAGGTAAGTCCCAGCATTACAAAGGCAACCAGCACAAACAAAACCCCGACTACGCTAAACAATCCGGCACCGATTGCAAATTCCATATTCTTCTTAGGAGCGGGCTGGGAAGCCTGCTGCCACTGCGGCATAACCGCATTCTGCACCGGCATGTTTGGGGGTACTACCGTACCTGACATCACAGGCCCGGAATCCCTAACTTGTTGTAACGGTTGCGGCTGTACCGGTTGTACCGGCTGTACCGGCTGTGCCATAGTTTGCTGTATCAGGACAGGCTGTACCGGTTGTGCCACTGACTGCATCTGTTGTCTTTCCAGATACATGCGGTGGGTACGATTCACTTCTGCGATTGCATACTCTGTTGTAATCTGCCCATTTTGCACTTTATACAACAAATCATTTAGGTACTCTGTAAAGTAAGCATCTTTTGATTGTGCTGTCAAAAGCGCTATCTGTGTTTCCAACATCATTCGTTGATTATCCATAGTATTCCCTCTTTTACTGTTTCTCCACAATGTATTCTTTGTAGCGTTCTCTGTCTTCTTTTTGACAGTTTACCACAAGATATACACCTGTTTCAATGTAATTCTGAACCAGAACCTCTGCATTTTCACACAATCTGGATACAATTTGCCCCTTATCATAAGGTATCAAAAATGCCACCTCCTTGTTGGAAGCATACAATATTTGTGTAATCATATCCACTAATTCTGATAAACCTTCTTTCTTTTTTGCAGACATATATATTCTGTTCCCCCTGATTTCCGGCAACTTATCCATACACAGGTCTGCCTTATTATATATATAGATAACAGGGATTTCTCCTGCTCCCAACTCGCGTAATGTTTCTTCCGTAACCTCTATCTGCTTCTTATAATTTTCATCCGCATAATCTATCACATGCAAAAGCAAATCTGCATTCTTTACCTCCTCCAAAGTGGAACGGAACGCTTTAACCAATCCATGGGGTAATTTATGAATAAACCCTACCGTATCTGCCAGATAAAAAGGTTTTCGTTTTCCATTATCAATTCTACGGACAGCCGTTTCTAATGTAGCAAACAGCATATCCTTCTCTAAAACCCTTTTATCTTCATCTTTTACATAATTGTCCACCATACTGTTCATAATTGTGGATTTGCCGGCATTGGTATAGCCCACCAGCGACACTTGCGGCACACCGGAACGAATTCGTTTTTTTCTCTGGGTTTCTCTCTCTCCGGAAACTTCTTCCAGTTCTTTTGACAATTCCGCAATCCGATGCTCTATTTTTCTCCTGTCAAGTTCCAGTTTCTTTTCGCCTGCACCTTTACTACTCATACTACCGCTGGCGCCGCCCTGTCGGGAAAGTGCATCGTGTAACCCCACTAATCTGGGAAGCAAATACTTCAGGCGTGCCACTTCCACTTGCAGTTTCGCTTCTCTGGACTGGGCCCTCGTTGCAAAAATATCCAGAATCAAATTGGTTCTGTCCATAACCGGTATTCCCAATTCATCTTTTAAGTTACGGATTTGGGAAGGACTTAAGCTATCTTCACAAATCACCAATGTTGCCTCTCTGGTTTGCGCAAATTCCCTGACCTCTGCTACTTTTCCGCTACCAATATAAAGAGCTTTATTTACACTCTCCATTTTTTGCACAACAACACCGACCACCTGCATCATGCAGGCTTCCGCAAGACTTCCTAATTCTTCCATGGAACGGGAAAAATCATCTTCCTCACCGGTATCTACGCCTACTAAAATCACTTTTTCAATTTCTTCACTCTCTAAATGCATATCGTCTCTCATGAAACTGTATGTTCCTTTCCAACTGCTTCCAATTCGAACCAAAAACCTACCCCATTGATATAGTTTTCCACCCCATACTCCTGATTCATGGATTCCATAATGGCTTTTACAATAGAAAGGCCTACGCCACTTCCACCGTATTCCCTGGTTCTGGCTTTGTCTGCTTTATAAAACTTATCCCAAAGAAAGGGCATGCTTTCTAACGGAATCGTATCACCTGTATTAAAAACCTGTATATGCACCCGGTCTTCCTTTTGCGTAATACGGATATCTATTATTTTTTCTCCTTTGCAATGATTTACCGCATTGGTAAAATAGTTAGCAAACACTTCTTCCGTTTTAAATTCATCCCCCCATACATAGATAGAGTCATAATGCTCCATTTTAACTGAGATATCATTCTGCCGCGTAAGAATGCCTGCCGAATTTACATAATTACATATTAATGAAACAATGTCAAATCGTTCCATTTCTGTCGTATCAATTCCTGATTCCAATTGATTCAGCGTCATCAGTTTTTTCACCATCTGATTCATTTTGTTTGCTTCATCCATAATCACTTCGCAGTAATACTCCCTGCTTTCTACATCATCATTGATGCATTCCTTCAGTCCCTCCGCATATCCCTGAATTAATGCAATCGGTGTCTTGAGCTCATGGGATACATTTGCCAGAAACTCCTTGCGCCTTTCTTCTATTTCTGTCTTTTCCTCTATATCTTTCTGCAATTCATTATTTGCATTTTTCAATTCTTTAATTGTCTGATATAACGTCTCTGACAATATATTAATATTTTGGCCAAGTGTATCTATTTCATTACTGCCGTTTCCGGTATATTTTGCTTCAAAATCCAACCGTGTCATCCGTTTTGAAATACCAGCCAGTTCCAAAATAGGTTCTGTTATTTTTCTGGTAACCAACCAGATTATCACACTGCTTACCATCACTCCCAAAAGACCCACATAAAGCAAAAAACGATTCGCTATTGTTACACTCTCGCTGATATTCTCTAAAGGAGTACGGATATAACAGGCCTGTCCCCCCTCCATAAGACCAATCATTTCCATATACTCCGTTCTGGTTTTGGAATCCATCACTTTCTGTATCGTATAGGAATCACTTTGCTCCAAAATCTGTGGATTTGGAATTGGTGTATATAACCGATCCCAAAGAAGGACTTTTAACATTTCCACATCATTTCCAAAGGTACCTGCAATCAGACCGTTTTCATCCTGTATAACTCCCATAATATTATAGCGCCCGGACAATTTCTCCATCTCAATCCGAACCTCTTCCAGATCAAAGCGGTTGTTTTCTACTGCAGTGCTGATGATTTCATAGGTATGCAATACGGCTTTCTTGCGTTCTGCTTCATAATACGTGGGTAAAAAAAGATTATTAATCAGCCAACAGAGAAGCAACGTTCCTGCCAATAAGCCAATAAAAATAAAAGCGATCTGCCTCTTAATCGAATGTTTCATAATCCTCCTGCTAATAAAAGGGCATTTCTTATATGAAATGCCCAAATTCAAATACTTTATTCTTCTACGTTTTCTTCTTTTGCAATTTCTAACATATTAGCTGATAACTGTTGTACGACCTGGGTATCTTCAATTACAAGCTTCATATTGTCCTGATATAAGTTTAATGCTTCTGCAATTGCTTCTACCGAAATTTGATTATCATCTGTCTGAACATCCATATCCGATATCTGTTGTTTCAATTCTTCAAAGATGTTATCAACCTCTGCTACATTAATATTCTGGGCCTCAATATTTTCATACAACGAACCAAACTGTGCAGTCAGATGATCGAATCCGTTCTGCAAACCATCTAACACACTTAAAGAAGCATTGATTGCTTCCGCACTTTCTTCCAATTGACTGGTTGTCGTCAGAATCTGTTCCTGCATTTGTGCAACTACACCTTCCACCTCAGACGAACAACGGTTACTGTCAACCGCCAGCTCCTGCACTTTAGATGCTACCACTGCAAATCCTGCACCTGCATGTCCGGCTCTTGCCGCTTCAATAGACGCATTCAAAGCCAACATGGTTGTGCTGGAAGAAATACTGTTTAACTGTTTTGTTACATCCTGAATCTGAAGCATCTGTTCTTCCAAAATACGGAATACCGTATTGGTTTCCTGCATCGTAACCTTTACAGCCTCCATCTGGCGGTTCATCTCATCCATATTTTTACGGTTAAGGGCCATGGCAGTTTCAAAACCTTTTAATTCGTCGTTCAATGCAGAAATCTGTGTTTCTGTAATTTGAATCTTTTCCTGCACACCATTACAGGTAACCAGAACCGTTCTTGCTCCTTCTGCAATATTGGAAGAACCGTCACGCAAATCCTGTGCATTTCTTTCCAGGTACGCATTGGCATCCTTCATATTTTCCATCCTGGAAGAAGATAACTCATAATTCTTCTGTAATTCTTCTCCTACCGAATGAATGGATGCAATCAGTTTTTCAGCCTGCGCAGCTCTGTATTCGCTTCTTTCGATATAAGCACTACCGCGCTTAATTACCAATCTGAACAAAAAGAACAGCAAAACAAATATGGCAAGACACATAATATACTGCCCAAGGCTCTCTGCCTTTTCCGGATGGATGATATACTGCAATACCAATAATACAGACGCTACTATCCCCTGTATCACAGTATACTTAGGTTTTAAAAACATACCTGACAATGCCAGCACGGCAGCATACAATAAAAAGTCATCACTGTAACATGCACCACTAAATAATGAAATAATAAATACGACAAACAAAAGTCCGACAGAAACAACCATTTGCTTTGTTTCATCCTTGACTTGCATCATTTTCATCAAAAATACTACAACTGCAAATACCGCAAGACACGCACCAATTGCAATGGCTCCACCGGCATCAAATGCAATTAAATTTTTCAAAAGAAAAACGCCGGCTACTACAAAAGTAATCCATAACATGATACGATAAATATTACTGTTTGACATTGGTTTCTTTACTTGCTTTGCTTCTGTACCCATCTTTCCTGCTCCTTTGTATTATGAATCATTATTTCATTTCTGCCGCTTCTTTTAATGTCTGTAACTGTTCAAAAGTTCCTTCTACCGTTTCGGAAAAACTATGTAAACTCTTAAATGTATTATCAATGGTATCTTTACTCATCTGGGTTCCTGCTGAAACTTCCTGTGAGGTAGCGGATAAAGTAGCAATACTTTCTACAATTTCTCTATTGGCACTTAATACTTCCCGTACCTCATAGCTGATACTTTCCACACCGGATTCCAGTTCCGTCATCCCTGCTTCCACTTCCATGAATCCTGCATTTACTTCTTCTACTTTTTCTCTCTGGGCATTAATACTCTCTACCGATTTCTGCAGACTTTCCTGTGTTTCATTTGTAACCTCAGTCAGTTCTGTAATAATCGCGGTAATCTGTTCGGTAGAGATTTTGGTTTCTTCTGCCAATGTACGAATCTGTTCTGCGACTACCGCAAATCCTCTGCCGGCTTCTCCGGCTCTTGCCGCTTCAATACTTGCATTTAATGCCAATAAATTGGTCTGTGCGGAAATTCTTAAAATAGCTGCTGTAATATTGGATACTTTTTCCACATTCTGCACCAGCTGTTCCACAGTTTCTGAAATATGGGAAGTATTGTTGTCAACCAACACAGACTGCTCTTTCAAATCATCCGCAAGCTGTTTGCCATTTCCAACCACTTCCATCAGCTTCTGCGTAATTTCTTTTGCTTCGATTGCGGTAGTATTGGTATTTTCCAATCTTTCCTGAATCTGTCCGGTCATATCTGCCTGCAGGTTTGCAGCTTCAGCTGTATTTTCCGAACTTTGTGCAATCTCATCCATCGATACACGTGCAGAATCCATAGATGCATTTATGGAGTGTAATTCATTTAACACTTCACGGAAATTACCATCTATTTCTTCCACAATTTCAGCCACGGTATTCGCAACCTCTTCACGACGCTCGGCTTCTTTACGAATCACATCCTGGTTTTCCTTACTGAAAGCAAACAAAAGATTTACCGCTTTCCATGAGCCGAAAATAGAAATCAAAAGTCCCATTGTTGTTACATTCGCATAATTGAACGCCACCAAATCTCCGCCGGCTTTTAACATTGCACTCTTAATCACGCAAATTATAAAAGTAAGAATACAACCAATTACCACTAACGGTGCATTCTGATAAATCACAAAACCAATTAATGCCGGGAACACCAGTACCAAAGCACCTGCTCCGTTTCCGAATACCAAAACCGTATATGCCAAAAGGAAATTTAACGCCATGGATATCATAGCTGATTTCCGCGTACCGATAAATTTCACAATCAAACCACTGGTCAACATCATCAAGGCATAAACACTGCATCTGACTAATGCCATTGTATTCATGCCCGTCTTAGACATATTATTAAATTCCACTACAATATAAATCACATAACATAATATTAAAATAACGAACATTGCTTTGTTGGTGCGCAGGTACTGCTGTGGTGTAAGTTTTTGCCTCTTCATAAGTAGTCTCACTTTCTGATTATTTATTCTTCTGTTCCCTTACATACTGTCCCAACAATTTAATTATATGTCCGATTACGCAAAGCTGTCAACACAAATATTCTGAATATTCGCACAATTATAAAGGCTAGGAATTATGCAATTTTCCTAGCCCAATTTAACTTGTATCTTATTCTCTTTTAAATACCTCTCGATATCCGTTACGCCTCTGTCTTTCCAAAACCTCATCCGCTCATAGCTTGTCTGTAACCAACCGCCACGATAGGCTTCAAAAAAGTATGCCCTGCAATCATTTATAATCATAATATTCCGTAAAACACCGGCATAATTTGTCGTATCATAGGGTATAAAATAATCAATCGTTTTCTCCTTTAGCGCATTTTCAATATCTCCAAGTGTCCGGTAACCAAACCGAAAAAGTTCCTCTATCACTTCCGGCGCGGCAATCCGCTTTTCCACATTTTTTATATGTCTGCATCGGGCATCCAGATATTTACGGAGATTATCTATCTGCAATACTGCATCGGGACTCATCTCCTGTAAATACTGCTCATACTGCAATTCTTCCAATTTGCTCTCGTGTTCTTCCTTTTTCTTTTGATGCAGTTCTTTGGCTGCACTTAACGATCGCATCTCTTTTTCCAATTTTTTGTCAGAAATTTGCAAATCTCTAAGCAGTTCAACTTGTCTGAGCACATAAACCCATAATTTAAAACCTATCCAAATGCTAAAGATGCCAATCAGTAAATAGGCTATTAGGGAAATCCCCATTCCGCCTCCGCCTGCACCATCATTAGCAACTAAAACCGCCAATACGGAAATTGCCTGTATACTGCCCACTACCGCAAGCGTCGTTATGATGATTAACGGTAACAGACATTTAACAATCATAGATTCTGCATTTTTCTTTTTTTGCGGGATACATCTGTGTTTAAAGCTTTTCTCATCCAGTTCCAAATCCAGTGCTTTTATACGCAGTTCGCAGTCATGGATGGCATCTTTTTCCTTCAGGATATCTGTTTCCTTTTCCATCGGCCGGCTCCTTATCATTTATTGTGCCTTTTACCGGTTATGCCCCGGCCACATTCCTACGCTTTATGGCGAAAGTATCTTCTCAAAATCAGACCGGATTCATTTGCCTAAAATATGTTCCACGGTTTCGTATATTTTTTCCATACTTGCCGGTTTTAAAATATAGCCCGCAGGCTTTAATCCTAAAACTGCTTTGATATGGTCCTTGCTACTGACACCGGTCAAAAAAACCACAGGTACATTTTCTGCACCGGGAATTTGTCTGATGCGTTGTAAGGTTTCTTTTCCGTCACACTCAGGCATATCGTAATCAAGAAAAACAAGGTCCGGAATATGTGCCTGAATCAATTTCACCGCCTTAATGCCGGAGGTTACCATATCTACATCAAACTTTTCATCCAGAATCCCCTTTAATGTACGTAATTGAATGGCATTATCATCAATTAACATAATTCTTTTCTTCATCATTAGTTACCAATCCTCTTTTCTATAATATGCACACATTCCAATGCTTCTTCTGTTTCCAGATGCAGTATCAGATTTGCCATTTTATCCACAAGCGTTACCACTTCGTCCTCAAACATATACTTTTGCAGTTTTTCACACAAAGCATCCGCTGTATCATAATCCTCTTGCTCCAGACCTTTTTCCAAGTCTTTAAGAACCCGTTTTACTTCTTCCGTGTCGGATATGAGCACTTTTTCTTCTTTCGGGAAGACTTCTCCCAAACGTTCTTTATGCTTGCGGATTTCTTCCAATACCAAAGGATGTAATATTCGGATTCTTTCGACATCTTCCTGTATCGCAGCAACTTCCGCCATACGGGCCAGCTTGGATAAAAGCAATGCACCTACCGTAGCCGCTGTACTCTTCAAAGCATGAATCTCAATCCGGTAATTTGCCATGGATTCTTTTTGTCCAATATCCCCATAAAAGAGAGATAACTTATTGCTTACCGTATCCAACGAAGCGTAGAAATTCTTTAAGGTTGCATACACCAGCTCTTCTTTCCGCAGAATTCCTTTTGCATACGCAAAATCAAATTCTTCTATCTCCGGAAGATGTATTTCGGTCTCTTCTTCTGTTTCTGCTTTCTCCAAAGATTTCCTTTGTATCTTGTCTTTGGGAATAAAGTCCCAAAGCATTTTTTCCAGTTTATCAGCTACAATAGGTTTTGTAAGATAATCATCAAAACCTTCTTTCAAATATTCTTCCCTGGCTCCGGTAATCGCATTTGCGGTCAGCATTATGACAGGGACACCTGTGCAGAGCTTGCGTTCCCGCAAAACATTCAAGGTTTCCACTCCGTCCATTTCCGGCATCATGTGATCCATAAAGATGACATCAAACTTCTGCTCTTCTACAATTTTAATACATTGCGCTCCGCTAAGGGCTTCAAACACCTGCACTTGTGTTTGCTTCAACAGACTTCGGAATACTTTCAGATTCAATGCATTGTCATCCACCACTAAAATCTTAGCATCCGGAGCAATATTTTCCACAACATATTTATATTCCGCTACCGATTTTTCCTCTGATTCTTTGAAAACACCTAAAGGCTCTGCGTTAACAACCTTTTGTTCCAACACAAAAGAAAACTCACTGCCTACACCATATTCACTTTGCACCTGTAGCTCACTATTCATCAATCTGAGAAGTTGAACCGTAATCATCATTCCCAGACCGGTACCCTCTACATAACGGTTTCGTTCTTCTTCGATTCTCTGGTATTCATCAGCCAATTTGGCAATATCTTCTTCTTTAATTCCGATTCCGGTATCTTTTACGGAACAGTACAGTGTCACTTTCTCTCCTTCAACACTGCCCTTAACAGTCAAGGTAACCGTTCCCTGTAGTGTATATTTCACTGCATTGGTAAGCAGATTCATCAAAACCTGACGAATACGGACATCATCACCAAATAATTCCGAGGGAATCGAGGTATCGACATCAAATACCAGCTGTAATCCCTTATCCTTGGCTTTTACGCTAATCATGTTATAAAGGTCATTTAACACCTTGCCTACAAAATATTTATCCTCAATAATTTCCATTTTACCGGATTCAATTTTTGAAGAGTCCAGTATCTGATTGATAATACTTAAAAGGGCATTTGCGGAATTTTTAATATCCATCGCGTACTTTTTGGTTTCCGGCTCCCTGCTTTCACGCAATATCATCTCATTGATACCAATAACACCATTAATCGGTGTTCTAATCTCATGAGACATTTTGGTAAGGAAATCCGACTTTGCCCGGTTTGCTTTTTCTGCCGCAAGCTTCGCCTGCTCCAGTTCACTGGATAACTGTGCCTTTTCCAAACTGCCGCTGACAATATCAAAAATACTGTTACAAACTACCATAAATGCTATATAAATCAAACATCTGGGCACAAAATAATATAAGCCGATTGTTACAATCGGATTGGGATTCACTGCAGTCAGTGCAAACACACCATTGATATCATAGCTATGTAAATTACCTGTGGTCAGCAATACCATATTTGCATCACATAATCCCCAGAAATAACCACCGTACACTACAAAAAGCTGGCTGATTACCGTCAGGCAATACACATATCTCATCACCCGTTTTGAGGAATATAAAATGGCATACAAAAAAGGCAGTACGCTTAAAACCACCAGATGATACGTAAGAAACATACTCATAATGGTATAAACTACAATGACTTCAAACAACAGCAGATACTTCGTGCCTGCATTAGACAACGGCACTCTGCGGATAATTATCATAGAAACTACATACACCGCCAAAGATACCCAATAGCCTGTTCCCATGATTTTCTGGTCAACAATAAAAATATTTAATAAATTCAGTATATATGCAACCGTATAAATCAGCATAGAAATAGTGAAACAACGTAAAACATATTTATTTGCTGTTTGCTCTTTATCTGTTACATACGCAGATATACTGCTTGTTGTCTCTTTTTTCATAAGCTTTGTTATCCTTTGCAAGAATCTACTGTAAAACAAGCACTTTATTCCTATTTTCTATTTTAACATAATTTATCAGTATTACAAGTGATTTATCTCTTGGATAAGTTTCTCAATATTCTCAACAGTATCTTCCAGGGCATCGGCAATTTCTTCCGGCGTTTTACCTTTCGCCTCCTCAAATACTTGTTTGTTTGCATTTACGATTATGTTCATCACGGATTTGTGCAGGATGCCACTGTAACACAGGGGTATTCTCTGTTACACACTTCATTGCTACCTCCTATTTCATTGGTTAGGAGTTTCTCTGCCTCAAAAACTCCTGCTGTTTTGTTGGAATTAAGCACGAATTTCTGAAATACAGATGAATATCTGCAATGAATGAATGCGGAAACTTCCGCGTTGATATGATATTAGAAAATCTTGCTTATTAACAAAGTATCACTATTGCGTCAAAATATCAATAGGATTTAATCATTTTATTGACGAAATATTATAAAAAAATATCCCACCTTGGTTTGCAATGTGCAAACTAAAGTGGGTATATTTTGATTCTGTAATTTGACGGTGCTACTGTATACTGCCTTCTCCGCCCATCAGTCTGGTCATTTCTTCTATTCTTTCAATCGGAAACGGCGGCGTGGTCAACGGTTTCATTGCTATAGACATAAGCTTCATGGGGTTATCGTCTGCTGCTATCCGGTTCGAGCTCATCTGTCCGCATTGGCGGCACCGGTGAATAATCGCCCATTCGCCATTTTTTCGCACCCAGACCGCCACTGCATCCATATAACCTCCACAATCGGATTCCCGGTCTCCCGGCTCTATGTCTACATGCAAACTGGCAAGACAATTGGGGCAATGGTTTCTGTGATTACTTCCTGCCCCTTCCGGCACAACCTGCCTTCCGCACAGTCTGCAAGTAAAGCTTTCGCTACACGCATGCGTTTTATAATATCCTTTTTCAAATGACTTTCTTTTATTTTCTCTATTCAATTTTGTTCTCCTCCATGTAAGATGTTTCCTTTTCCACAGGAGGTTTTTGCCTCATATTTCTAATGATTCTTTGTATGCTTTTTTCCGTCAGATAATATCGTGTAGCCAGTTCTTTTGTTGTCACACCTTTTTCGTATTCAGCCAAAATCTGTTTATTTCTATGATACAAATTTTCCCTGGTCCCCGTATTGGTTCCCCATTTTCGTCTGGCATCTCCGTTTCTTGGCACATAGATAATTTCACCACCGGCATACTTTTGCAGAATCTTCAGAATCTCTTGCGGCAGAATTTCATCTGCTCTTTTATAGCTCATAATTGCCTCCTAATGTACTGATACTTAGGAAATGCAATGGCTATAACATTTTTATTTTTCTGTCATAGCCATTGCTATGCAATCACGGTACTCCTCTTCATAATGATATCCTCCAATCGTATTTATTTTATAATTAGCATTTTACGTGAAACGGTTGTAAACGGCAACCACATAAACAGTTATAATTGTTTGGGGTCCAAAGGCTCTACTCTTCCTCAAAAGCGAACAGTTCTTCAACCGTTACTCCAAAAACTTTTGCAATATCCATCTCTGCTATCAGCAGCTGTATATTTTCCACTGTATCCTCCAAGGCATCAGCAATTTCTTCTGGGGTTTTGCCTTTCGCCAGTTTAATTCTTATCAGTTCTTTTTTATTTTCCAGGATACCTTCTAATCTGCCCTCTAATCTTCCCTCTAATCTGCCCTCTAATCTGCCACGTTCCCTGCCTTCTTCAAGTTCATCTTTAAACAGTTCCAACAATGCTTCACACATACCTTTCGCCTCCTCAAATACTTGTTTGTTTGCATTTACGATTATGTTCATCACGGATTTGTGCAGGTTTTCATTTTGGTGAATCTCGTACCTGCGGACGATTTCATCCGTCTCTGCGGTTTTTAAATCATCCGTCAGATGATGCAGCCAGAAATTCTCTTCTGCGGACAATTCTGCCGTAATGATAATTTGTATCGGGAAATAGTCGCCCTTTACATAATAGATTCCTTTTTCTTCCCGGGTTATCAGAAACTGCCTTTCCTCTTTCAGATGTAAAAACAATTCCCGCGGCCGTTTCTTACACACAAAGGTAATGGTGATTTCTTCGGCTCTGATTTGGTTTACTGCCTCTGTATCAGACTTATAAAAACATGCATAGGCATATACCTTGTAATAGTCATCGATACTCAGATAGTCTTTGGGACTTTTATACTCAACAATATTGTGCTTTCTAAAAATCCTGCCAATATTCTTTCGTATTGGTACATCTGCGTTCTTCTTTATTATCAGGACGTCTATTTCTTTGGGCCTTGTACCTAACTGGTGCTCATTTTCAAAAATGAGCTTTTCTTTTTCTTCTTCAAACTCAATGCGGATACCGGCATAAAACGCCGGATGCCACTGTAAAACCGGTGTATTCTCTGTTTCACACGTCATTGCTACCTCCTATTTCATTGGTTAGGAGTTTCTCTGCCTCTCAAAAACTCCTGCTGTTTTGTTGGAATTAAGCACGAATTTCTGAAATACAGATGAATATCTGCAATGAATGAATGCGGAAACTTCCGCGTTGATATGATGTAGAAAATCTTGCTTGTAACTAATATATCATTATTGCGTTCAAAAATCAACAAAATTCAATCGTCATTTGATAAAAATCAAAAAATCCACCTTAGTTTGCATAATACAAACTAAGGTGGAACGATAGCCACACAAATAGTTATATTGTTTTGGGGGACCGGAGACTAATGCAAGAAACTTCGGACATATTGCTACGATACAAATTTCTATTTCAATTTATCAACTTCTTCCAGCGCATGTCTGCTTTTCTCTTTGGTATTAGTTCCACTTAATCAAAACCAATGTTTCCATTAGCATCTATGTATGCTCTCATTTTACTATCTGGATTATTGTCATCATACCAAATATCATTTCCTTCATAAATTCTATTGAATGTAAATCCTAATGATTGATATGTAATATAGTCTCCTACTTGGTAACCAAGTCTTTCAGATACCGGTGTTTCTCCCTCTTTTGCATAAGTTCTACTGAGATATTCATCGGTACGCAAATCAAATCCACCATTAGCGTTGGGTATCGCTGTATAATATGTCTGGTTCCATTCATCATACCATCTGTCTTCTCCCAAATATTTTATCTGGTATGCATCAAATCCATAAACCTGTCCCACATTATATCCACATCTATCTGATATGTATGATGAATCCGGATTACCAGAAGCTTGTTGTGTATTGATTGGCTCAAACCATAAACCGCCATTCTCTAATTCTTTTGTTGTTTTATATTTGGTATTTGATGATACATCTTTCCAAATGTCTTCGCCTTGGTAAGCAACTGTTACGCCATTATCTAACGTGGTTGTCTCACCTACATTAAATCCATGTCTGTCTGACATGTAAGGTGAATTTTGCCTTGCTTCCTCCGCTTCAACCATTGCTTTGGCTTCTTCTATTGTGATTCCATAATCCTCTGCTAAAGCCTCATACAACCATTCATCTGATTGCATTTTC
>JAZNNL010000105.1:0-4249 GCA_045580245.1 Lachnospiraceae bacterium | reverse complement strand
TTTACGGTTTCATCGGTTTCTGCGAAGTATTCTCTTCTTTCGGAATGTCCGATAATAACGTATTTTACACCTGCATCGGTCAGCATTGCAGGAGCGATTTCACCGGTGTATGCACCGCTCTCTTCAAAATACATATTTTCTGCACCGATTTCGATGTTGGTTCCCTTAGCTGCTTCCACAGCAGGAATAATGTCGATTGCAGGTACGCAGAATACTACGTCTGCATCCTCAGTTACTACTAAGGGTTTTAATTTTTCGATTAATGCAACGGCCTGGGTAGGTGTCATGTTCATCTTCCAGTTACCGGCAATAATTTTTCTTCTAGCCATTTTTGTTTCCTCTTTTCTGTTATCTTTCATCAGTGATGTACAAAATGTCATTTACACCCTCGACGTGAATAAACGGTCTCAGGTGTAAAGAATTTTGTACAACACTGATGCCATTCTAACAGTGCACTCGTGCACTGTATTATTTATCGTCTGCTGCTACTACGCCGGGAAGCGCCTTGCCCTCTAAGAATTCAAGAGACGCACCGCCACCGGTAGAGATGTGGCTCATCTTGTCGCCGAAACCTAACTGGTTAACAGCTGCCGCGGAGTCACCGCCACCGATAATGGTAGTTGCTTCGGTTTCAGCCAAAGCCTTAGCTACAGCGATGGTACCTGCTGCAAGGGTAGGATTTTCGAATACACCCATAGGTCCGTTCCAAACAACGGTCTTTGCAGTCTTCACTGCATCTGCATACATAGCTGCGGTCTTAGGTCCGATATCACAGCCTTCTCTGTCTGCAGGCATATTGGTTGCATCGTATACTTCTACTTCAACAGGAGCATCGATAGGATTAGGGAAATCTTTGATGGTTACTGCATCAACAGGAAGAAGTAACTTCTTGCCAAGCTTTTCAGCTTTTTCCATCATTTCTTTACAGTAATCAATCTTGGAATCATCTACTAAAGAGATACCGATTTCATAGCCCTGTGCCTTTAAGAAGGTGTAAGCCATACCACCACCGATAATGAGGGTATCACACTTCTCAAGCAGGTTGGAAATTACGTTTAACTTATCAGCAACCTTTGCACCACCTAAGATTGCAACGAAAGGTCTTACAGGATTTTCTACTGCATTACCTAAGAAATCGATTTCTTTCTGCATTAAGTAACCAACTACATTGGAACCGCCCTTTGCAGTAATGAACTTGGTTACGCCTTCTACGGAAGCATGTGCTCTGTGGGAAGAACCGAATGCGTCACATACATAATCATCAGCCAAATCAGCTAATTCTTTGCTGAATGCTTCGCCGTTCTTGGTTTCTTCTGCACCACGGAAACGGGTATTCTGAAGCAGAACTACATCGCCTTCCTTCATAGCTTCTACAGCCTTGGTAGCTTCTTCGCCGGTTACATTGTAATCTGCAACGAAAACAACTTCTTTGCCAAGCTTTTCGGATAATCTCTTAGCAACAGGTGCTAAAGATTCGCCTTCGTTGGGGCCGTTCTTTACCTTACCTAAGTGAGAGCAAAGAATAACCTTACCACCGTCGTTGATCAACTTCTGGATAGTAGGCAGAGCTGCTACGATACGGGTTTCGTCGGTAATTTCACCATTCTTTAAAGGAACGTTGAAGTCACATCTTACAAGCACTCTTTTGCCTTTTGCATTAATATCATCTACTGATTTTTTGTTTAAGCCCATTTTACTGACCTCCATAATGATTTATATTTGCGCAATGCGCGTACTCACGCCGTTTGCCGCGACGGGAGTTTTTTTCTGTTGCAAAAAAGGTCCGGTCCCAAAAGACCGGACCCTTATTAGGCCTTTGTTATAAAACAATTAGTTTAATTCAGCCATGTACTTGATGGTACGAACCATCTGAGAAGTATAGCTGTTTTCGTTGTCATACCAAGCAACAACCTGTACCTGAGTCTTGCCATCGCCCATAGGTGCAACCATGGTCTGGGTAGCATCGAAGATAGAACCGTAGGTGCTTCCGATTACGTCAGAAGATACGATTTCGTCGGTGTTGTAACCGAAAGATTCGGTAGCTGCTGCCTTCATAGCTGCATTGATACCTTCTTTGGTTGCTTCGCCGTCAACTACTGCTACTAAGATAGTGGTAGAACCGGTAGGGGTAGGTACACGCTGAGCGGAACCGATTAACTTACCGTTTAATTCAGGAATTACAAGACCGATAGCCTTTGCAGCACCTGTAGAGTTGGGAACGATGTTCTGAGCACCTGCACGAGCACGTCTCTTGTCACCCTTTCTCTGAGGACCGTCAAGGATCATCTGGTCACCGGTATAAGCATGAACAGTGGTCATGATACCGCTAACGATAGGCATATAGTCATTTAAAGCCTTAGCCATGGGAGCTAAGCAGTTTGTTGTACAAGAAGCTGCAGAGATAACAGTATCTTCAGGCTTTAAGGTGTTGTGGTTTACGTTGTAAACGATGGTAGGAAGGTCATTTCCTGCAGGAGCAGAAATAACTACCTTCTTAGCGCCAGCGGTGATGTGTGCGCTTGCTTTTTCTTTAGAGGTGTAGAAACCGGTACATTCCAGAACTACGTCTACGTCTAATTCTCCCCAAGGAAGTTCAGCTGCGTTAGCTTTTGCGTAGATGGTAATGGTCTTACCGTTTACAGTGATGGAATCTTCACCGTATTCTACAGTGTCAGCATATTTGTATTTGCCCTGTGCGGTATCATACTTTAATAAGTGAGCCAGCATCTCAGGACTTGTTAAATCGTTGATTGCTACTACTTCATATCCTTCTGCATCGAACATCTGTCTGAATGCAAGACGACCAATACGGCCGAAACCATTAATTGCTACTTTTACTGCCATTTTAGTTTCCTCCTAAAATTTTAAAAAATTATTTATTTATCCAATCAATATGATTGTCAAAATTTTATCAGCATGTCTATTTTACCTAATTCCATGGGATAATTCAAGATGTAAATCAAAAATATTTGGCATTTTATTGGAAATTTTATTTTTTCCCTATTTTTTATGCTATAATAAGTTCTGTGAAGCAGTCGTACCGGGAACAGATTCTGTTTTACTATCCCCAATCTGCTTATGCCAAACATTCCGCCAAGCCTTAAAGCAGCACCATGTTCAGCAATGGCTTCCATGGTACTTGGGTCTTGGCTCCATGGCATAAAAGGCTTGAGGATAGTAAAACAGAATCTTTATCCCGCTAAATCCGCTTCACAGAAAGGAGCGCCTCTATGATTACTGCTGATTATCATTTACACTCTTCTTTTTCCGGTGACAGTAAGGAGCCTATGGAAAATATGATACAGGCTGCCATAAAAAAAGGACTGACCCATATTTGTTTTACGGAGCATATGGATATGGACTATCCTGTTTCCGACGCAACGCCGGAAGGTATGTTTACGTTAAATACGGATTCTTATCTTTATGATTTGGCGCGTTTTAAAGAAAAATACGCAAAGGACATCAAAATTTTGTTTGGTGTGGAATTGGGCATACAACCCCATTTGCAAAGAGAACTGGCTTTATACGCACGGGCTTATGAATTTGATTTTATCATCGGTTCCACCCATGTAACCAACGGCAAAGACCCCTACTTCCCTGCTTTTTACGAAGGTCGCAGTGAAGAAGAAGCCTACCGCGAGTATTTTAACAGTATCATTGACAACATCAAAAAGTTTAAAAATTTTGATGTCTGCGGACACTTGGATTATGTGGTACGCTACGGCCCCGACATGGACAAGAATTATTCTTATGCAAAATACAAGGATTTATTCGATAAAATATTAGAACTGCTCTTAGAATATGAAAAAGGTATCGAAATCAATACCGGCAGTCTCAGAAAGGGAACTAAAGAAGCCAGCCCCTGCTGCGACGTACTAAAACGCTATCATGAGCTGGGTGGGGAAATCATTACCGTGGGTTCGGACGCACATATTGCAGCCGATGTAGCCGCTGATTTCGACCGCGCTGCAGAATTCTTACTGGGTTGCGGTTTCAAGTACTACTGCGTTTTTGAAAACCGGTTACCGGAATATAAGAAACTGTAATCTAACCTAACGAAAAACGCCCCTGCAAATTTATCGGGTGGAAAAAGCTTTCCGGCGCAGACTTTTGGCGGACGTCGGCACTTAGCAAGAAGGCTTCTCGTAGAGAAGCTTTCGAGCTTAGTACCGTTACGTTCGGCACAAGCGCAAGCGTGTCTGCAAGGAAACTTTTCCCACCCGATAGATTTGTGGGTCGTTTTTCGTTT
>JAZNNL010000104.1:0-40521 GCA_045580245.1 Lachnospiraceae bacterium | reverse complement strand
GATACATTCATTGGCTGTCATGCATATCCTCCTTTAATTTTGCGGAGCAAAATCCGAGCCCCTCTGGGCGAGGGGAGGATTATCCTCACTTTAATTTTGCGGAGCAAAATCCGAGCCCCTCTGGGCGAGGGGAGGATTATCCTCCTTTTTTCATTACAATTTCTATTGGATATGATACCATAAAAAGGGGGCATAATCAACGCTAAAATTTGGATATTGCTTGCATATCCGCAAGAATTATTTTATAATGTAAAACGAAATGGGAAACGGTCTGTTTTTACAGAGGAACCTGAATAAAGGAGAGCTAAAAATGGCAAAAGAATTAGATAAAGATATTATGTTTCGTGAAAGAAAACGCTGGTTGTTTTTGGGATTACCCTTTACCTTTACTGTATACAGCTTAAAGGATGATATGCTTACCATTGATACCGGTTTTTTCAAAAAGGTAGAAAATGACTGCTATATGTATAAAATTCAGGATGTGCAGCATACGGCAAGTCTGATGGAGCGTATGTTTAAACTGGGTACCATTACCTGTCATACCGGTGATACCACACATCCTACCATTGAACTGGTACATATTAAGAAGTCCAAAGAAATCAAGAACTATATTTTGGAAGCTTCTGAGGCGGCACGTATGCGTCGCAGAACTTTAAACACACTGGATATCAGTGCAGATGATGTTAATGAAGCTGCGGATGTTTAATTAGCTTAACAGAGGATGGAGCATATTCGGCATAAAAGTGCGAAAAAGGGACGGTGGGATTTTTTCACCGTCTTTTCCCTTATGTAAGAAATAGGAAAATAGAGAGGCATACAGGTGTTATGGAACTGGATATGACAAAAGGCAGTCCGACGAAGTTGATTGCCCGTTTTATTATACCGATTATTATCGGAAATCTTTTTCAACAACTCTATAGTATGGCAGATACCATTATTGTGGGGCATTTTGTAGGCGTGGATGCATTAGCGGCTGTGGGTGCTACCGGTTCAATCAGTTTTTTGATTATTGGGTTTACGCAAGGTTTAACTACGGGCTTTACCGTGCTGACGTCCCAGCGCTTTGGTGCCGGGGACAGAGAGGGCATGAAACAGAGTATCGGCAGTGCATATATTCTTTCTGTGGTACTTGCGGTGTTTATGACTCTACTCAGTTGTTCCCAGATGGACAGATTGCTACATATTATGAATACCCCTGCGGATATTTATGATATGGCAAGGGAATATATTATGATTATCAGTATGGGACTTGCATGCAATATCCTGTACAATCTTTTAGCCAGTGTGTTACGTGCCATTGGAAACAGTGTATTGCCACTGGTGTTTTTAGTCATCGCGGCAATATTAAATGTAGGACTGGATGTGCTTTTGATTGCAACCTTTGACATGGGTGTGGCAGGTGCTGCATATGCGACCATTATCTCCCAGGGAGTATCCGGCATTTTGTGTCTGGTTTATATTCTGGTAGCAGTTCCTACGGTACGTATTCAAAAAAGACACTGGAAACCGGACGGTCAGTGCGTAAAAAACCAGCTTATGGTAGGTCTGCCCATGGCTTTACAGTATTCCATTACTGCCATTGGTACCATTATGGTGCAGTCCGCATTAAATATGCTGGGTTCCACTATGGTAGCGGCTTATTCGGTTGCAGGTAAGGTGGAGATGTTTGTGACACAGCCCTTTGGTGCCATGGGAACTACGATGGCTACTTACGGTGCGCAAAACCGTGGGGTGAATGATTTGGACAGAATCCGCAAAGGGGTAAGAAGTGCAACGGTAATGACCATTGTGTATGCGGTGACAATTTATGGCGTTATGCTGTTTTTGCTGCCTTATATGGTGCGTATGTTTATCAAGGAAGCGGAAGTGGCGATAGTATACGGTTATGTATGGGATTATGCTGTTTTATGCGGTGCGTTTTTTATTCCGTTGGGATTGATATTTGTGTACAGACATGTATTACAGGGTTGCGGATTTGGCGTTCTGCCTATGATGGGTGGCGTGGTAGAACTGGTTTGCCGTGGTGTGGTAGCATATCTGGCAGCTTATTATATGAGTTATTTCGGCGTTTGTATGGGCAATGTGGCAGCCTGGACCATAACAGCCGTGTTCTTTGTAATTTTGTATATGGTTTTAATGAAATATATGCAACGCAGAAAAACTGCTTACGAATCGCTTTCCGCAAGCAGTCTTTCGAACAGTAATCCGGCTATAAACCAGAATGGCAAATAATCTAACCGGATCAGTTTTTTGATGTGCCAGCGGGAAGAACCATAGTCCCAAGGGCATAAATGTTTTTTGGTCAAAAGAGTGCCGGTCAGGTATTCGGCACTAAAAATCAATGACGCATAGCAGATACCCCGGAATAGGATGGGTTTTCCTTTTAGAATGCGGCAAAACGGCCGCAAAAAGGCTGCACATCCGTAAATGGGAAACATCCAAAGGGAAGTGTTCCCCCGTAACGTAAATTGTCGCTTCCTAAAAGAAGCAAAGGCTGTAAAAAGAATTTCCATGCACCAGCCTAAAATGCCGCAATGGATAAAGTTGTGAATGTATTTTTTCATAAGGAAAGTATTTCACGGAAAGGAAAAAAGTATACATGAATTATGCACAGGCTCTAGAATATGTAGAATCTTTAAAAAATTACGGCATTGTTCCGGGTCTTTCCAATATAAAAGAGTTGTGTGGCAGACTGTCCAATCCGCAGGATAGCCTTTCTTTTGTGCATATTGCGGGAACAAACGGAAAAGGCTCTGTATTGGCATTTGTTTCTACGGTTTTAAAAACTGCCGGATATAAAGTGGGCAGATATGTTTCACCTGTGATTTCCGATTATCGTGAAAAAATACAGATAAACAACAGACCAATTACACAGAAAGCTCTTTGTGAATGTATGGAAGAGGTCAAGGGTGCTTGTGATGGTATGGTGGAAGATGGTTTGCCCCATCCTACGCCTTTTGAAGTAGAGACGGCATTGGCTTTTTTGTATTTTAAAAAGAATAACTGTGATATTGTGGTATTGGAGACCGGTATGGGGGGCAGGGAAGATGCTACCAATCTGATAACCACTACCAAAGTGGCAGTGCTGGTACCTATCAGTATGGACCATATGCAGTATTTGGGAAAAACATTGGAAGAAATTGCGTGGCAAAAGGCAGGTATTATAAAAAACGGGTGTTACGTAATATCTGCAAAGCAGGAAATGCCGGTTTTACAAGTGATTGCAAAGGAAGCAAAGGAGAGAGTTGCTTCTCTTACCTGTGTAAAGGATGCGAGTAAGATAAAGTACGGCCTGGAAAAGCAGAAGTTTTCTTATGAAACGTCTTCAGGTACTAAGTTGCAGGATCTGGAGATTACCCTTGCAGGAAAGCATCAGGTGGAAAATGCGGCAGTAGCCATAGAAGTGGTAGAGAAACTGGCCTGTTGCGGTTATACGGTTTCAGAGAAACATTTGCGAAAAGGGCTGGTTGAAACGGTATGGCCCGGGAGATTTCAGGTTATGGGTAAGAGGCCGCTATTTGTGATGGATGGTGCACACAATGAAGATGCCGCCAAAAAACTTGCAGAATCTATTCGTTTTTATTTTACAAATAAGAGAATTATTTATATAATGGGAATATTGAAGGACAAAGAATATGAAAAGGTCATTGCAGAAACCTATGCTTATGCAGACCAGATTATTGCATTGACGCCCCCGGAGAACCCCAGAGCACTGCCTGCCATAGACCTGGCACAGGCTCTAAAGGAATACCATCCCCATATTACAGTTTCAGACAGTGTGGAAGAAGCAGTGGAAATGGCATATTTACTGGCAGGGAAGGAAGATGTGATTATCAGCTTTGGTTCTTTGTCATACTTGGGAAGACTAACAGACATTTTGAACAGGCGACAGAAAAAAATGCCGAAAGGAACAAAAGGTAGAAAAGATGGATAGAGAAAAGATTGAAGCCGGCGTAAAGTTGATTTTGGAAGGAGTCGGTGAGGATATTACCAGAGAAGGTCTTTTGGATACACCGGCACGTATTGCCAGAATGTATGAAGAAACCCTGGCAGGCAATAGTGAGGATGCAGCGGAGCATCTGTTGAAAACCTTTAGCGTGGAAGAGGAAGAAGGCGGAATGGTAGTGGAAAAGGATATTGTATTCTACTCCACCTGCGAACATCATATGATGCCGTTCTACGGCAAGGCACATATTGCCTATATTCCCGACGGCAAAGTAGTGGGCTTAAGCAAACTGGCCAGAACCGTGGAGGTCTATGCGAGACGCCTGCAGATTCAGGAGCGAATGACAGGGCAGATTGCAGATGCCATTATGGAACATCTGGCACCCAAAGGTGTTATGGTTATGTTGGAGGCTGAGCACATGTGTATGACCATGCGTGGAGTAAAGAAACCGGGAAGCAAGACTGTAACATTAGCATCCAGAGGTGTTTTTGAAGAAGATAATACCCTGACGGAACAGTTCTTTCACATGGTAGAGTAACCGGTAGCCGGCACAGAGACCTTGATGTGGGACAGGATAAGATGGAACGAATAGATAAAATATTAAATCATGATTTATTTTTGGAGTGTTTAAGCCTGAATGAACAGGCAGAGGCCGATAGGATCTTTTGTCATCATGATATGGCGCATTTTCTGGATGTGGCACGCATAGCCATGATTATGAATCTGGAAAAGGGTCTGGGGATTCCGGAA
The DNA here is from genome assembly GCA_045580245.1 of Lachnospiraceae bacterium. Taxonomy (GTDB): domain Bacteria; phylum Bacillota; class Clostridia; order Lachnospirales; family Lachnospiraceae; genus Acetatifactor. Next base: position 35,825 of record JAZNNL010000104.1, on the reverse strand, counting down.
GATGTAATATATGCTGCGGCACTGTTACATGATATCGGAAGGTATATGCAGTATGCAGAGGGGATACCCCATGAAGAGGCGTCGGCACAATTGGCACCTCAAATATTAAAAGACTGTGGATATTCAGATAAAGAAACATGTGTTATTGTTTCGGCTATTGCAGCACACCGGGATAAAACGGTGGCAGAGGAAACATCCTTAAACGGTATTCTTTATAAAGCGGATAAAGCCAGCAGACCCTGCTTTAGCTGTAAGGCTGCAGGGGAATGTAATTGGAAAGCGGATAAAAAGAATCTTTCGGTTTTATGGTAAGGATTTCCTGAAATTGCTAAGGCAAATCATTTCTATTATGCATAGAGGACGGAAACAAAAAAGGTTTGCAGATTGCAGAAAGGCAAGTGCATGCATATGAAGATTGGAAACAGAGAATTTAAAGAGCACGGTAAAACCTATATCATGGGCATTTTGAATGTGACACCGGATTCCTTTTCGGACGGTGGCAAATGGAATGATAGGGACCGGGCTCTTTTTCATGTAGAAGAGATGATAAAAGAAGGCATGGATATTTTGGATGTCGGAGGGGAATCCACAAGACCCGGTTATGAGAAGCTTGCTGCGAAAGAGGAGATTGCCCGTATTGTACCTGTAGTAGAAGCAATCAAGAGCCGGTTTGAGGTTCCGGTATCTTTGGATACTTACAAAGCAGAAGTGGCAGAAGCAGGGCTTGCAGCAGGCGTGGATATGATTAACGATATCTGGGGCTTAAAGTACGATAAAAAAATGGCAGGTATTATAGCGAAGAGCGGGGTGCCCTGTTGTCTGATGCATAACCGCAGCCATTCGGATTACCGGGATTTTTTGCGCGAAGTGGAGCAGGATTTGGCGGAGACTTTGAAAATAGCGCAGGATGCAGGAATTGCTTGTGATAAAATCATACTGGACCCCGGTGTGGGATTCGGGAAAAATTATCAACAGAATCTGGAAATTATTAGAAATCTTGAAAGGTTTCATATGTTTGGGTGTCCGCTTCTTTTGGGGACCAGCCGCAAGTCCGTCATTGGACTGACTCTGGATTTACCGGTGGAAGAAAGGCTGGAAGGAACTTTGGCAACTACTGTTATCGGTGTTATGAAGGGATGCAGTTTTGTCAGGGTACATGATGTAAAAGAAAATGTAAGAGCTGTCAGAATGACGGAGGCTGTTATAGGCTAATAGGGAAACAATTGTTTAGAGGACGGGAAAATAACTTTTTAGCAATCAGAAACGAGGAAGAGCAATGAAAAGAATGGATGAAATCCGAATTGAAAATCTGGAAGTGTTTGCACATCACGGAGTTTTTGAAACGGAAAAACGGAATGGACAGCTTTTTTATGTAAATGCAGTGTTATACACTGATTTGCGTCCTGCCGGATTAAAAGATGATTTAACTTTGTCCACGCACTATGGGGAAGTGGCTTTGCTCATAAAGGAAAAGCTGACGGAAAAAGCATATGATTTAATTGAAACTGCAGCAGAGCAGACTGCGGAAGCAATCCTGTTACAATTTCCCCGACTGAAAGCAGTTGCCTTTGAACTGCGTAAGCCGGATGCGCCCATACCCATGAATTTTGAATCCGTATCCGTTAAGATTTACCGGGGCTGGCATAAAACCTATATTGCATTTGGATCTAATATGGGAGACAGTGAAACTTTGATTGCGGATGCCATACATGAGTTAAAAAAGGATAACAGGTGCAGGGTGGGAAAAATAAGCGATACCATCATAACAAAGCCTTACGGCGGTGTACAACAGGACGATTTTTACAATGGTGTGCTGGAAATGGATACCCTGTATTCTCCTGCTGAATTACTGGAAAAACTGCATGAACTGGAGCAGGCAGCAGGCAGGGAGAGAAAAGTACACTGGGGTCCCCGTACCTTGGATTTGGACATTGTCTTTTATGATAAACTGGTATATGAAGATGATAATTTGTGTATCCCCCATATGGATATGCAGAACAGGGATTTTGTATTAAAGCCTATGGTACAGATAGCGCCGTACTACAGACACCCGGTATATGAAAAAACCATGACAGAAATGTTAAAGCAGTTAGAGCAGATGCTTTAATGGCTCAATAGCCAAAAAAGCACCTGCTTTTTTGGTGCTTTTGCATAGTAGCGGTAAGTAAGTAAAATGTGGTACAATAGAATAGCTTTTATGGTTTAAAATTGTGGTGCGTTAAAGTGAAACGATAACCGATATCGTGACGAACCGTTACCATAAGAACAAAATAGGAATGTAGTAAGAAGTTTGGAGGAAACAAATGATCTGGTCAAAAGAGGAAACCCTGTCCAGGGAAGAGATGGAAGCGATACAGCTTACCCGCTTAAAAGATACCGTTAAGCAGGTATGGGACAAAGTACCCGCTTACAGAAAAAAGATGGAAGATGCAGGGGTAAAACCCGAAGACATACAGAGCCTTAAGGATCTTGCAAAGATGCCCTTTGTTACAAAGCAGGATTTGCGTGACAATTATCCTTTTGGTTTGTTTGCGGTGGAGAAAGAAGAACTGGTGCGTATCCATGCATCCAGCGGTACCACCGGCAAACCTACGGTAGTAGGGTACACCAAGAGAGACTTGGAAATGTGGACGGAGTGTGTATCCCGTATTGCCGCAATGGGCGGTGCCACCAAACAGGATGTGGCACAGATTTGTTTTGGTTACGGTATGTTTACCGGTGCACTGGGCTTACACTTCGGACTGGAAAATATTGGTGCCACACTGGTGCCTTCTTCTACCGGTAACTCTGAAAAGCAGATTATGTATATGAAGGATTTCGGCACTACATTGCTGGTGGCTACCCCTTCCTATGCGCTGCGTCTGGCAGAAGTGGCATTGTCCATGGGAATCGACCCTAAGAAGGATTTAAATGTAAAAATCGGTCTGGTGGGAAGTGAACTGTTGACAGAAGCCATGCGTGAAGAAATGCACAAGCTTTGGGGCGATGACATGTTAGTAACCTCCAACTACGGTATGAGTGAACTGATGGGTCCCGGTGTCTCCGGCGAGTGTGAGCATATGTGCGGTATGCATATCAATGAAGACTATTTTATTCCGGAAATCATTGACCCTAAGACCGGTGAAGTATTGCCTCCCGGTGAAAAGGGTGAATTGGTAGTGACCTGTATTTACAAAGAAGGTCTGCCCCTCATCCGTTACAGGACCAAGGATGTAACCAGACTGATTTATGAACCTTGTAAATGCGGACGTACTACCTGCCGTATGGAAAATCTGGACGGACGTACCGATGATATGTTAAAAATCCGCGGTGTAAACGTATTCCCCAGCCAGATTGAAGAAGTGATTTTAAGCGTAGATGAAATCGGTCCCCACTATGAAATCATCTTAACCCGTAAGGACCATGCCGACCGTATGGAAATCCGTGTGGAACTGTTAAAAGAAACCGATTCCTACAAAGAATTGGAAGAAATAGAAAAGAAAATCAAATCAAAACTCCGTATTGTTTTGGGACTGGATGCCAAAATCAGCTTAGAGTCCCCCAATACCTTACAGAGATTTGAAGGCAAAGCAAAAAGAGTAAAAGATTTAAGAGAGGGAATATAATCGTGGCAGAGAAGAAAATTATGTTGGGAAACGAAGCGATAGCCAGAGGTGCTTATGAAGCAGGTGTGAAGGTATCTGCGGCTTATCCCGGTACTCCCAGTACAGAAATCAGTGAAAACATTGTAAAATATCCGGAGATTTACGCAGAGTGGTCTCCTAACGAAAAAGTAGCAATGGAAGTGGCTATCGGTGCATCCATCAGCGGTGTAAGAGCCATGGCTTCCATGAAGCATGTTGGTGTGAATGTGGCAAGTGACCCCTTATATACCATTTCTTACGGTGGTGTAAACGGTGGTCTGGTACTGGTGGCAGCAGACGACCCAGGCCTTTACAGCTCCCAAAATGAACAGGATACCAGATGTGTGGCACGTGCCGCAATCGTACCGGTATTGGAGCCTTCCGACAGTGCGGAAGCAAAAGAGTTTATGAAGTTTGCATTTGAGCTCAGTGAAGATTACGATACACCTGTTATTTTACGTACAACCACAAGACTTTCCCATTCTCAGGGCGTTGTGGAGTTACAGGACAGAGTTGTGCCCGAGGACAAAGCCTATGAGCGTAATCCTGCGAAGTTTGTTATGATGCCCGGCAATGCAAAAGGACGTCACGTATATGTGGAAGAACGCATGAACCGTCTGATGGAAGATGGTTGTAACTTTGCCATCAACAGGGCAGAGTACAGAGATACCTCCATCGGTTTTATTACCAGCGGTATTCCGTACCAGTATGTAAGGGAAGCATGCCCCAACGCTTCCGTATTAAAGCTGGGTATGGTACATCCCCTTCCCAAGAAGTTAATTGAAGAATTTGCTTCCAAAGTGGACAAATTATACATATTTGAAGAATTAGAGCCCGTTATCGAAGAACAGGTACGTTCCTGGGGCATTGAGGCAGTGGGCAAAGAAATCTTTACCCGTCAGGGTGAATACAGTGCAAACCTGCTTCGCAAGGTATTATTAAACGAAAATCCCCAGAAGGAAGCGGCAGAGCAGGTACCTGCAAGACCTCCTATTCTGTGTCCGGGATGTCCGCACAGAAGCGTATTCTCTGTATTAAACAAATTAAAAATCCATGCTGCAGGCGATATCGGTTGCTACACCTTAGGCGCAGTAGCACCTTTAAGTGTCATTGATACTACCGTATGTATGGGTGCCAGCATTTCTACCCTGCATGGTATGGAAAAAGCAAAAGGCAAGGATTATATTAAGAACTGGGTAGCCGTAATCGGTGACTCTACCTTTATGCATACCGGTGTAAACTCCCTGATGAACATGGTTTACAATCAGGGTACCGGAACGGTTATGATTTTGGATAACTCTACCACAGGTATGACCGGTCATCAGGACAATGCCGCAACCGGTAAGACCCTGATGGGAGAAACCGTACCCGCTATCAATATTTATCACCTCTGCAAATCCATGGGCATCAACCATGTGATTGAGGTAAATGCCTTTGATTTAAAAGAACTGGAACGTGTGATAAAAGAAGAAACCCAAAGAGACGAAGTTTCCGTTATTATCACAAAATCCCCCTGCGTACTGTTAAAGGGCAATGTATTCCCCAACGTATGCAGACCCATTCCTGAGAAGTGTAAGAAGTGTGGTGCGTGTTTGCGCCCCGGTTGTCCTGCACTGACCAAGAATGCAGACGGTACCATTTCCATCGATGAAACCATGTGTAACGGTTGCGGACTGTGTAAAAATCTTTGCATGTTCGATGCCATCGACTGCGTACCGAGAAACTAAGGTGAGGGAGGAAAAATAAGTGGAAACAAGAAATATTATGATAGTAGGTGTCGGCGGACAGGGAACCTTGCTTACCAGCCGTATTTTAGGCGGTATTACGGTAGAAGCCGGCTATGATGTTAAATTATCCGAAGTGCACGGTATGGCTCAGCGTGGCGGTAGCGTTGTTACTTTTGTCAGATACGGCAAGGAAGTAGCAGAGCCTATTGTGGAAGAAGGTTGTGCAGATGTACTGATTGCGTTTGAAAGACTGGAAGCACTCCGTTATGCACACTTTTTAAAAGAAGGCGGTGCACTGATTGTCAATGACTGGAGAATTGACCCCATTACCGTAGTAACCGGTGCTGCGGCATATCCTGAAAACATCATTGAAAAACTGTCTGAAAAATATAAAGTATACAGCATCAATGCAATGGAAGAAGCTGCCAAACTTGGCAATGTAAAAGCATTTAATGTGATTGTTTTAGGTCTTGCAGCCAAGCACATGGATTTTGAAAAAGACATGTGGCTTAAGGTAATCGAAAACACAGTACCCCCCAAGACCATTGAAATTAATAAAAAAGCATTTTTAACAGGTTACGAAAACTAAAGCCTCTTTGCGACAGAAGACAGATTCCGCCACAGGGAGAGAAAAAAGGAGAGGTGTAGTAAAATGATTTGGAACGAAACAAAAGAATGCATGAGCCGGGACGAAATGCGTGTTCTGCAGAGTGCAAGATTAGTGAAAACTGTAGAAAGAGTATATCATAATGTACCTTTTTACCGTAAAAAAATGCAGGAGTTAGGCTTGGAGCCCGGTGATATCAAAGGCATTGAAGATTTACAGAAATTGCCTTTTACCACCAAAAATGACTTAAGAGATACTTATCCTTTCGGATTGTTTGCGGCTCCCCAGTCCGAAATTGTCAGAGTCCATGCATCCAGCGGTACTACCGGTAAAGCTACTGTTGTAGGATATACCCGTAAGGATTTGGATATCTGGAGTGAGTGTGTGGCAAGAGCGTTAACCATGGCAGGTGTATCCAGAAACGATATTATTCAGGTGGCATACGGTTACGGTTTGTTTACCGGCGGCCTGGGTGCCCATGGTGGTGCAGAAAAATTAGGCGCCATGGTAGTACCGATGTCTACCGGTAATACCAAAAAGCTGACTACCATGATGAAGGACTTTGGTGTTACAGCCATTGCATGTACCCCTTCTTATCTGTGTCATATTGCGGAAACTTTGGAAGAAGAGGATGCCATTAAGGATATTAAGTTAAAATGTGCAATCTGTGGTGCAGAGCCTTGGACAGAGAATATGCGTAAGCAGGTAGAAGAAAAGTTACATATCCATGCACATGATATTTACGGTCTCAGCGAGGTTATGGGTCCCGGTGTGGCTTGTGACTGTGAGTACCACAAGGGCTTACATGTATATGAAGACCATTTCTTGCCTGAAATTATTGATCCGGAAACGTTACAGCCTGTTGCGCCCGGCGAAACCGGAGAACTGGTATTTACCACTATCACAAAAGAAGGTATTCCTCTGCTTCGTTATCGTACCAGAGACTTAACCAGCATTGATTATAGTCCTTGTGAGTGCGGACGTACCCTTGCAAGAATCAGCAGATTTAAAGGACGTTCCGACGATATGTTAATTATCCGCGGTGTCAATGTATTCCCTTCCCAGATTGAAGCAGCGCTTCTTGAAATGGGTGAAACAACACCTCACTACATGATGATCGTAGACCGAGTAGGTAATCTGGATACCTTAGAGGTACAGGTAGAAGTAGAAGAGAGATTCTTCTCCGACGAAATCAAAGAATTGGAGAAGCTGACCAAGAAGATTGCAACCGTTATCCAGCATGCAATCGGTCTTGCAGTAAAAGTAAAACTGGTAGAGCCCAAAACAATCGAACGCAGCATGGGTAAAGCCGTACATGTAATCGACAAACGTAAACTGGTATAAGAGAGGAGAACGCTTATGTATATTAAACAATTATCCGTATTTATCGAAAACAGAGAAGGACGCCTGGAAGAAGTGCTGGATGTACTGAAACAAAGCGGTGTCAATATTGTATCATTAAGTCTGGCAGATACCAGTGAATATGGTTTGTTAAGACTTTTGGTAAACAATCCCGAGGCTGGAAAGAAAGCGTTGAGAGAAAACGGTTTTTCAGCTATGCTGACCGATGTTTTAGGTGTAAAGCTTTGCCACAGAGTAGGCTATTTGCAGGAACTGTTGGAAGTTATCTGCAAAAACGGAATCAATATTGAATATATGTATGCACTTTCCACCGGAACGGATGATGCATCCATTGTTATCAAGACTTCCGATTTGGAAAAGGCAGCAGCAATCTTAAAAGAAACTGCTGTAGAACTGGTGACTCAGGAAGAAATTGCTTAGTATTTTGGAGACACAATAATGATTGCAAAAATAATTATGTTGATTTTGTTTTTTGGAACTATGATTGCAGTGGGTTTATATTCCAGAAAGCATGCAACGAATGTAGATGGTTTTGTATTGGGAGGCAGAGGCGTGGGCCCGTGGCTTACGGCCTTTGCTTACGGTACATCTTATTTTAGTGCGGTAGTATTTGTAGGATATGCAGGACAGTTTGGTTACAAATACGGTTTGTCCGCCACATGGATTGGCTTGGGAAATGCGCTGATAGGCTCCCTTCTTGCATGGGTAATCTTAGGACGCAGAACCCGTATTATGAGCAAACACTTGAAAGCAAAAACCATGCCGGATTATTTCGGGAAAAGATATGACAGTAAAGCACTGCGTCTGGCAGCATCTGCCATATCCTTTATTTTTCTGATTCCCTATACCGCATCCGTATATAACGGTTTGTCCCGGTTGTTTGAAATGGCTTTCAATATCCCGTATGAGGTTTGCGTAATCGTAATGGCAGCGTTGACCTGTGTATACGTTATTTTGGGTGGCTATATGGCTACTGCCATTAATGACTTTATTCAAGGGATTATTATGTTGTTCGGTATTGTGGCAGTGATTATGTCTGTTCTGGACGGACAGGGCGGATTTTTACACGCAATTTTCAAATTGTCTGAAATTCCCAGTGATGTACCGGTTACCTATGGACAGCAGGGAGCTTTTTCTTCCTTCTTCGGTCCGGACCCGTTAAACCTTCTGGGGGTTGTGATTTTGACATCCCTAGGTACTTGGGGGCTTCCCCAGATGGTACACAAATTCTATGCCATTAAGGATGAAGAGGCAGTAAAAACCGGAACCATTATTTCTACCATATTTGCTGTGATAGTATCCGGCGGCTGCTATTTTCTCGGAGGTTTCGGCAGATTATATGATACCGATGCAATCCGTAACGCAGAAGGCGGTATTATCTATGACGCAATTATCCCCACAATGTTAAATACGTTACCGGATCTTTTAATCGGTATTGTAATTGTGTTGGTATTGTCCGCATCCATGTCCACCCTTTCTTCTTTGGTACTGACCTCCAGTTCTACACTGACACTGGATTTTATCAAAGGTACTGTGATTAAGAAAATGAGTGACAAACAGCAGCTATTATGGATGCGAGTTCTGTTAGTATTCTTTGTTGTGATTTCCGTAGTGCTGGCACTTGACCCGCCTACCTTTATTGCACAGTTAATGGGTATTTCCTGGGGTGCACTTGCAGGTGCATTCTTAGCGCCTTTCCTTTACGGACTTTATTGGAAAGGAGTAACCAAGGCCGCAGTATGGGCTAGCTTTGCTACAGGCGTGGGCATTACTGTATTAAATATGTTTATCAGGTTTATTGAATCTCCTATTAACGCGGGAGCAGTAGCTATGCTGGCGAGCTTGTTTGTAGTACCTGTTGTCAGTTTGCTGACTCCTAAGATGAAAAAAGAAACAACAGAACAGATTTTTTCCTGTTATGAAGAAAAAGTAACGGTAGAACAGAAAATGATACTGAAAAAAGAAGAACAGGAATAAGGAACCGTATACAGGTATCAAAATGTACCGGTGGCGGAAGGAGTGGACTATGGTTTTTTTTGTTATCATCACATTGGTATTTCTGGTGATTTGTCTCTATGGCATATTTATGCCGAAGTATATGGCAAAACAGGGCAGGATTGTGGATGCCAGAGTAGTATACTGTGAATCAAAGGATGTGCAAATAGGGGACCAAGGCGGTACCTATTATGAAGTTACGGTTGATTTTTACGGTATGCACGGAGAAACGATACAGAAAAAATTCAAATCACAAAAGCCCTATGCAGAAGGGGAAGTGCTCCGTTCCCGCTATGTAGACAAGACCGGACGTTTTATGAAGGATGCTGATAAAGATGCCAAAAATAATGGTGGCTTGTGGGTAGCTGTTGGATTTTTGGTATTGGTACTGTTGTTATTGATAGGCAGTACGCGTATACAGAAGGAAGGCCTTGAACTGTCCAATGAAATCGTTGCAGGATTTGGTTATTTTATCAGTGTACTGTTTATGGTAGTCGGTGTTGGCGGTCTGATTAAGCAAATACGTCTAAAAAAGAATGCACCTATGGTGGTAGATTCTGTAACCGGAAAGAGGAATGGAAAAGAAGACGAAAAGGCTTCCGGTATGCTTTATCTGGTGTTTGGGATCATGGGACTGGCAGTGTTTTTGGTGCTTTTGGCAGGTAGTGCCGGCCTGCTGCAAAATGTGGTCACAAGTCCTGTAACTGATAAGGGTATCACTGAAAATACGGAGAGTACAGGTTGGAACGAAAGTGATATGGACCAAATGCCGGATACGTCAAAACTCATGGTATACGTTATGTATCCGGAAGGAGAAGAAAAAATCTCTTACAGTATAGAAATCAGTGAGTCCGGTAAAGGAAGCATGATACTGTTTCCCACCGTTAGTGTGAGTGGCAAAGGGATTGACCAGTATATAGATTTTAAACTGCCGATTTCTGAGGTTGCCAGGATAGGAGCCTGGATAGAAGAAGCGGATGTAAAAAATCTGAATTTAGAAAATGTTGATAATGGCACAATGGCTATTACCGTATATGTGACGGAAGGTGAGGAGCAATATGATGGCAGAGGCACGTTGGATATGCCTCCCTACGATAAGCTGTACGAATTACTTTCCGAACTTGTTCCGGCAAATGTATGGGACGAGTTACAGAAAAGAGAAATATCGTATTATCGATAAGACGGAAAATGATTGTATTTATCCAAAAAACTTGCAGAAAATGGCTTAAATACGGTGTTTTCGTGAAATAAAAGGTTGACATTTTAAGAAAACAGGTATACACTGTTCATTGTTGAATACTGTTAATCATCAAAGAGTGGAACGCGTTCCACTCTTTATTCTTTGTCAAAGTTACCGGATAAACGGTATTCCCCGCAGGGATTTCTAAAGGGAAATCCCGTAACAAACTTACAACTAAATACAGAAAGGAACAGGTGAGTACATGTCTAAAAGAGACACTTACGAATCCAAAACGGAAGCGTTGCTTCTACCCATAGCCGAAGCCAACGGCGTGGAAATTTATGACGTGGAATACGTCAAAGAAGGTGCCGACTGGTATCTGAGAGCTTACATTGACAAGGCAGAGGGCGTTAATATTAATGACTGCGAAAATGTAAGCCGTGCGTTATCAGATGCACTGGATAAAGATGATTTTATTGAGGATGCTTATATCTTAGAGGTTTCAAGTCCGGGACTTGGCAGAACCTTAAAAAAAGATAAGCATTTAGAAAAGAGTATCGGTTTGCAGGTAGAAATCAAAACTTACAAGCCTATCGAAAAATGTAAAGAATTTGCAGGCGAATTAAAAGCTTATGATGCGGAGACCATAACGGTGGAAACCGAAAACGGAGAAATGGTTTTTGCGAAAAATGATGTCGCATTAATCAGACTGGCATTTGACTTTTAATGCGTAAGGTGGCAGGAGAAAACGTCACTTGTACGCAGTAATATAAATCTAAAAAAACAGGAGGATAACGGAAAATGAATAAGGAATTAATGGAAGCATTAGATATTTTAGAGAAGGAGAAAGAAATTAGCAAAGAGACTTTGTTTGAAGCAATTGAGAACTCTCTGGTAACAGCCTGCAAGAACCACTTTGGCAAGGCTGACAACATCAAAGTAGAAATTAACAGAGAGACTTGTGATTTCTTATGCTATGCAGAAAAAGAAGTAGTAGAAACCAAGGATGACGTAGAAGATGACTGCTTACAGATTGCGCTGGATGATGCTAAGGCAGTATCTAAGAAAGCAAAGGTTGGCGATATTTTGAACGTAGAAATTAAGTCCAAGGAATTCGGACGTATTGCCACCATGAACGCAAAGAATGTCATTTTACAGAAAATCAGAGAAGAAGAAAGAAGCGTAATTTATAACCAGTACTATGAAAAGGAAAAAGACGTAGTAACCGGTGTAGTACAGCGTTATGTAGGACGCAATATCAGCATCAACTTAGGTAAGGCAGACGCTATGCTTGCAGAAAGCGAGCAGGTAAAAGGTGAAGTATTCAAACCCACCGAAAGAATCAAAGTATATATTTTGGAAGTAAAGAACACCCCTAAGGGACCCCGCATCAATGTAAGCCGCACACATCCGGAGCTGGTTAAGAGATTATTTGAATCTGAAGTAACCGAAATCAAAGACGGTACTGTAGAAATTAAGAGCATTGCCCGTGAAGCAGGCAGCCGTACCAAGATTGCAGTATGGAGCAACAATCCCAATGTAGATGCAGTGGGCGCATGTGTAGGTATGAACGGTGCCAGAGTAAACGCTATCGTAGAAGAACTTCGCGGCGAAAAAATTGATATCGTTAACTGGGATGAGAACCCCGGTAACCTGATTCAGAATGCATTATCTCCTGCAAAGATTGTAGCAGTATTTGCAGACCCTGATGAAAAGACCGCAAAGGTTGTAGTACCTGACTATCAGTTGTCCTTAGCAATCGGTAAGGAAGGACAGAATGCAAGACTGGCAGCAAGACTGACCGGCTACAAGATTGATATCAAGTCTGAAACCCAGGCTAAGGATGCACCCGGATTCCGTTATGAAGACTACATGGATGAGTATGACGAGTATGATGATGAGGAATATGTAGAAGAGTACGAAGAATCCTACGAGGAGGCTTTTGAAGCAGAGAATGAATAAGAAAATTCCTTTAAGACAATGTATAGGCTGTGGTGAGATGAAAAGCAAAAAAGAAATGATGCGCGTTTTGAAAACACCGGAAGGTCCCATTGTTTTGGATGTAACAGGTAAAAAGAACGGAAGAGGCGCATACCTTTGTATAAGTGCCGATTGCTTAAAAAAGGCAAGAAAGAACAAAGGGCTGGAGCGTTCCTTCAAGATGAGTATTCCGGATGAAGTATACGGAGAACTGGAAAAGGAGTTTGGTGAACTTGCAGCAGAATAAGGTTTACGCCCTGTTAGGGCTGGCCGCAAGAGGCCGTAATGTGGTGAGCGGTGAATTTCAGACAGAAACAGCAATCAAAAACGGTACCGCAGAACTGGTAATTGTGGCAGAGGATGCATCAGACAATACCAAAAAGCTTTTTCACGATAAGTGTTCGTATTATGAAGTGCCCATTGTTACATATGGGACAAAAGAAGAATTGGGCCATGCCATCGGAAAAGTGCCGCGGGCGTCGGTAGCTCTGACGGATGCAGGATTGGCAAAGGCAGTGAAGAAACATCTGGAAGCGTTTTTATAATTAGGAGGTAGTAACAAGCATGGCGAAAATGAAAGTACATGAACTTGCAAAAGAATTAGATAAACAGAGTAAAGAAATTATTGCTTTTTTACAGGAAAAGGGAGTGGAAGCCAAGGCTGCACAGAGCACCATCGAAGATGATGCGGTAGCAATGGTAAGAAACCATTTTGGTGTAAAAAGCGAAAAGCAGGAAGAAGTAAAAGCAGCACCTGCACAAGTGCCTGATCAGGAAAAGAAGGAGGCACCTGTACAGGAAAGTAAGGCAGAGGCAGCAAGCACATCCGATGATGCACCTAAAAAGAAAAAGAAGATTATTATTGTAAGTAATCAGCAGAATTCCAGGGTGCCCGGTCAGCAGGGAAACAGACCTCAGGGAAACGGCAATAACAATCAGAACCGTAACCAGCAGGGAAACAGACCCATGCAGGGAAACAGACCGGCACAGAATGTCAGACCCGGCCAGAGTGCACCGGTAAGACCTATTAAACCGTTAACCCCTCCCTCTCCTACGCCCAGTGTACAGATGGTACCTGCACCCCAGCCTCAGAAAAAAAATAATGTTGCAGCACCGGCAGTACAGGAAAGTGCACAGGTAAAAACTGAAAATGTACAGACCCAGAATGAGGGTCAGGGAAACAGACCCCAGGGAAATAACGCAGGCGGACAGACCAGAAATGGTTATAACCAGAATAGAACAAGTGGAGAAAGACCTGCTTACGCAAACAGAGACAATAACGGTAACAGGGATAACAGAGGCGACAGACCCCAGGGCCAGCGTCAGGACAGAAGACCCGACGGTGGGAACAGACAGGGTTCCTTTGGCAATCAGGGTGGCTTCCGTAATAATAATGCCGGCACCGGTGATAAGGGCTTTGGCGGTAACGGACGTGATAACAGAAACGGCGGTCAGAGAGATAATTTCAAGAAACCCGGTCAGGGCAAAGGCTTTGTAGCAGAAGCACCTATAAAAGAGGCTGAAAAGCACAGAGATGAAGAAAAACGCCGTATCAGTCAGGAAAAAGATAAACGTTCCAAAAAAGACTTTATGTACGAAGAGGATGATGCACAGGTAAAGAACAAACCTGGCAGATTTATTAAACCGGAGAAGAAGAAAGAAGTAGTGGAAGAAGTAATTAAAGTAATTGTACTGCCGGAAACCATCACCATTAAGGATTTGGCAGATAAGATGAAGATGCAGCCCTCTGCAATTATTAAGAAACTGTTTATGGAAGGTAAGATTGTTACCCTCAACCAGGAAATCTCTTATGAAGAAGCAGAAAATATTGCAATGGAATACGAAATCCTTTGTGAAAAAGAAGTAAAGGTAGACGTAATTGAGGAACTTTTAAAGGAAGATGAGGAAGAGGCAGAAAACTTAGAAGACAGACCTCCCGTAATCTGTGTTATGGGTCATGTTGACCATGGTAAAACTTCCCTCCTTGATGCCATCAGAAAGACCAATGTAACCGACAGGGAAGCAGGTGGTATTACCCAGCATATTGGTGCGTATACCGTATCCGTAGGCGGCAGAAAGATTACTTTCTTAGATACCCCCGGACATGAAGCATTTACCGCTATGCGTATGCGTGGTGCAAAATCTACCGATATCGCAATCTTAGTTGTTGCGGCAGACGACGGTGTAATGCCTCAGACAGTCGAAGCAATTAACCATGCAAAAGCAGCCGGCATTGAAATTATTGTAGCGGTGAACAAGATCGATAAGCCCAGTGCCAATATCGACCGCGTTAAGCAGGAATTGACAGAGCATGAACTGATTGCGGTTGACTGGGGCGGAAGCACCGAATTTGTACCCGTATCCGCAAAATCCGGTGAAGGTATTGAAGATTTGTTAGAAACCATTCTCTTAACTGCAGATATTCTGGAGTTGAAGGCGAATCCTAACAGACGTGCAAGAGGTCTTGTAATTGAAGCAGAGCTGGATAAGGGCCGCGGTCCTGTTGCTACCGTACTGGTACAGAAGGGTACTCTGCATGTAGGTGACTTTATTTCTGCAGGTGCAAGCCACGGTAAAGTGCGTGCCATGATTGATGATAAGGGAAGACGTGTAAAAGAAGCAGGTCCTTCCACTCCTGTAGAAATTTTGGGTTTAAGCGATGTACCCAGTGCAGGTGAAGTATTCCTTGCACACGAAAATGACAAGACTGCAAAATCCTTTGCAGAAACTTATCAGGCGCAGAATAAAGAAAAGAAACTGGAAGAAACTAAGAGCAAGATGTCTCTGGATGATTTGTTCTCCCAGATTCAGGAAGGCAATCTGAAAGAACTGAACCTGATTGTAAAAGCAGACGTTCAGGGTAGCGTGGAAGCGGTTAAGCAGAGCTTGATGAAGCTTTCTAACGAAGAAGTAGTGGTAAAATGTATCCACGGTGGCGTAGGTGCCATCAATGAGTCCGACGTTATGTTGGCAGGTGCATCTTCTGCAATCATTATCGGTTTCAATGTAAGAACCGATGCAACCGCAAAGGCAACTGCGGAAAGAGAAGGCGTGGATATCCGTCTGTACAAGGTTATCTATCAGGCAATCGAAGACATCGAAGCAGCTATGAAGGGTATGTTAGATCCTGTATACGAAGAAAAGGTAATCGGTCATGCCGAAGTACGCCAGATCTTCAAGGCTTCCGCAGTAGGTAATATTGCAGGTTCCTATGTGTTGGACGGTACCTTCCAGAGAAACTGCAAGGTACGTATTACCAGAGAAGGCAACCAGATTTTCGAAGGCGAGTTAGCATCCTTAAAGCGTTTCAAGGACGATGTAAAGGAAGTAAAAGCAGGCTTTGAATGTGGTCTTGTATTTGAAGGTTTCGACCAGATGCAGGAATTCGATATTGTAGAAGCATATATTATGGTTGAAGTACCGAGATAAAGACGGGCGTTTGACGGATAATGTTTCTTGCAGCAAGCCTTTTTTGCCACGGCGGTGAGACTCAAAATCGTGGAGACCTTTGTCGAACACGATTGACGTATTGAGGCTCACCAAAGTGCTTGGCAAAATCAGCTTGCGGAAAGAAGACATTTTCGGCAAAGTCCGGCTTTATCCGGACGATAGATGTAGTGCCTGAGAGAAATGTGAAAGCATTTTTCGGAAAGGAAAAATATGAGAAAAAATAGTGTAAAAAGTACCCGTATTAATGGTGAGGTGCAGAGAGTGTTGGCGGAGATTATCCGTGGGGATATTAAGGACCCCCGCATCAGTCCCTTAACCAGTGTGGTGGCTGTGGAAGTGGCACCTGATTTAAAGACCTGTAAGGCTTATATCAGTGTGTTTGGGGATGAGAAGGCAAGACAGGATACGTACAAGGGATTGACCAGTGCAGAAGGTTACATCCGCAATCAGCTTGCAAAAATCATTAATCTGCGTAATACCCCCCAGATTACTTTTGTGATGGACCAGTCTATTGAATACGGTGTCAATATGTCTAAAAAGATTGATGAAGTAATGGAACAGATGCCTGAACGCGAGGAAGAATAATTTAGGCAGAAGGGACAGGATAGTATGGATTTAATGAAAGAGTGCGAAAACGCAGGCACAATCGGAATTGGTGCACATATCAGACCGGATGGCGATGCCATCGGGTCTTCTATGGCATTGTATCTATATTTACGAAAAATATATCCCAATGCAACGGTGAAGCTGTTTTTGGAAACACCTCCCGATTGTTTCGGGCATTTGAAATATCTGGACGCAATTGATTCTACATATGAGTGGCAGGGAAATTTTGATGTTTTCTTTGCACTGGATACTGCAAGCGACAGATTAGGCAAGGCAGAAGACTTTTTCCTTAAAGCAAAAAAGAAAATCAATATTGACCACCACATCAGTAATGTAAACGGATGTGGAGATGTGAATGTGGTGAAACCCAATGCAGGTTCTACCGCAGAGGTTCTTTTTGCCCTTATGGACGAGCAGTATCTGGATGAGGATATCGCAATAGCTTTGTATACCGGCATTATTCACGATACCGGTGTGTTCCAGTATTCCAATACCTCTCCGGAAACCATGCAAATCGGTGCAAAACTGATTGGATACGGTTTCAATTTTTCCCGTATCATTGAAGAGAGCTTTTATCAGAAGAGCTATTTGCAGAACCAGATTATGGGAAGGGCATTGTTGGAAAGTATCCGCTTTATGGACGGGGCCTGTATTGTAAGCTGTGTAAGTAAGAAAACCATGGATTTTTACAATGCAAAGCCTTCTGATTTGGACGGTATTGTAAATCAGCTGCGGAATATAAAAGGGGTGCATTGTGCGATTTTTATGTATGAAATCGACACTTTGGAATATAAGGTAAGTATGCGTTCTGATGAATGGGTCAATGTATCCAAGGTAGCGTCATACTTTGGCGGAGGCGGTCACGTAAGAGCAGCAGGGTGTACCATGAAAGGTACGATGCATGACATTGTGAATAACCTTTCTCTGCACATCGAAGCACAGTTAAAGGAAACGGAAGTATGTACAACGGCGTTATAAATATATATAAAGAAAAAGGCTTTACTTCCCATGATGTAGTAGCCAAAATGCGTGGCATTTTAAAACAGAAAAAGATTGGACATACAGGCACCCTGGATCCGGACGCGGAAGGGGTGCTTCCCGTATGTTTAGGTAGTGCAACAAAGCTTTGTGATTTGCTCACGGATAAAGAAAAAGAATATGAGGCAGTGATGCGGCTGGGCGTAGTAACCGATACCCAGGATTTGTCCGGTACAGTTTTAAAAGAAACGCCGGTAACCGTATCTTCTGAAGAAACACTGGCTGCCATAAACAGCTTTGTGGGAGAATACGGACAGATTCCGCCCATGTACTCTGCCTTAAAGGTGGATGGTAAAAAGCTCTATGAACTGGCAAGACAGGGAAAAGAAGTAGAGAGAAAACCCAGACAGATTACAATTTATGAAATTGAAATTCTCTCCGTAGAAATGCCGGAAATTACATTTAGGGTAAAATGCTCCAAAGGAACCTATATCAGGACTCTTTGCCATGATATCGGTGAAAAGCTGGGGTGCGGCGCAGCCATGGCATCCTTAAAGCGAACACAGTCGGGACAGTTTAAGGCAGATACAGCGGTCACGCTGGCTGAACTGGAGCAGTTGCGTGATGCAGAAAAGGTAGGTACCGTATTAATTCCCGTGGATGAAATGTTTGCGGACTATGCGGCGGTACATGTACCGGAAGAAATTACCCGTCTGGTACAAAACGGTAACAGCTTTTATTTGAACCAGATATTCGAAAGAAGAATGTTTGGCGACGAAGAGCCGGTGCGCGTCTACGACCGTACAGGCCGCTTCTACGGTGTATATAGATTTACCCGCGCAGGAAACAGATTCGTTCCCTGGAAGATGTTTTTGTAGAAATAATCATAAATGAGAAGCATTACAGATATACGGAACAGTTTTTACAGGAATTAGTGGATAGACCCCGAAAATCATCCCATATGTACCCCAAATATTACTTATGGGTAGAAAGTAAGAAAAAGCAGCGAGGTTAAAAAGCTAAATTCCATTTGCAGGGATTGGAAACGAAAAGACTATTCTAAAACCGGATCATCATAGAAAGGAGGCACACATGCAGATTATTACAGGAACTACTGATTTTCAGCTGACAGAGAAAACTGCAGTAGCAATCGGCAAATTTGATGGTGTCCATATGGGACACAGATATCTTCTTGCAGAGCTGTTAAAGCAGAAAGAAACCGGAAAAAAGGCATGTATTTTTACTTTTGACCCGCCTCCTGCGGTTTTTTTTAAAAAGACGACGGAAAAAGAGTTAACCACCAAAGAAGAAAAGAGAAAGTTGTTTGCGGATATGGGAATTGACATATTAATTGAATTTCCCATGAATGCACAAACTGCGGCGATGTCGCCGGAAGCGTTTGTGCAAGATATCTTGTTTGAACGTTTGCTGGCAGGATTTGTGGCAGCAGGAACGGATTTGTCATACGGACATAAAGGTGCCGGTGATGATGCACTGCTTAAAAAATTGGCAATGCAACATGATGTAGAAGTCTGCATCATAGATAAAATTTTTCTGGATGAAAAAGAAGTCAGTTCCACTTACGCTAGAGAGGCGGTAGAGGCAGGAAATATGGAACTGGCAGAAAAATTGCTGGGAAAACCTTATACCATAGAGGGAGTTGTGGAACACGGCAATCATATGGGCCATAAAATGGGAATGCCTACAGCCAATTTAATTCCTTCAAAGGACAAACTGCTTCCTCCCTGTGGTGTCTATTTTTCCGGCATCCGCGTAGACGGCAAATACTACAGAGGAATCAGTAACATAGGCTATAAACCCACTGTAAAAGAAGCAGAAAAGCATTTGGGCATAGAAACCTACCTTTATGATTTTGACGGGGATGTATACGGAAAAGAAATTGTAGTGGAACTCTATACTTTTAAACGCCCCGAGCAGAAATTTGACAGCCTGGAAGCCTTACAGAAACAGGTAATGGCAGACATAGAAGCAGGCAGGGAATATTATCATATGTAAGAGTGCAGGTCGTACCAACAATTTTAATAGAATGTATAGTAGCAGTATTTTGTAATTATTTACAAACCATGACCGGAATACGCTGTTATACATTCTTTTTTTATCAGGAAAATTCTGTAAACAGTTGACATTCACGCTATTACATGAGTATAATAAGTCTGTAATAATTTTGTAACAAAGTATACAACTGATAAATCAGATACACATAGAGATGAATGATGTAGAAAGGAATTTTCATGAAGAGAAAAACAATCGGATTGTTAGGTCTGTGTGTGGCATGTTTTGTTGTGGCAGGCGCACAGTTTTCCATAGAAGTAAAAGCAGCTGAACAAACGAAGGTTACGGATGTTACGCCTTCAGCAGGTGCAGCATCCCTGGTAAGTATGAGCTGGGATGCAGAAGAATGTCTTGCATTGGCAGAAGCTTCAGAAGAAGCAATTGGCGGATATACCAATTTGGGAATTGCCAATGTAGAAAGCGGTAACTTAAACGTACGTGCCATTCCCGGTACAGACGGTAAATTAGTCGGTAAAATGCCGAAAGGCGCAGCCTGTGAAATTATAGAAGTAACAGAAGACGGCTGGGCACATATTGTTTCCGGTGAAGTAGACGGATATGTAAGCATGGATTATTTGTACATAGGTGCAGATGCGAAAATGAGAGCGTCAGAGCTGATTCGTACCGTGGCAGTAGTAAACGGTGATTCTGTTAATGTAAGAGATGAAGCCTCCTTGGACAGCGCAGTACTGACACAGGTTCCCGAAGGGGAAGAAATGGAAGTGTTAGAAGTACTGGAAAAATGGGTTAAGGTATCCATCGACGGTGAGGATGGTTATGTTTCTGCAGATTACGTTACAGTAGAAGATAAACTGGATACTGCCATTACCATGAGTGAACTGCGCTATGGTCAGGGTGTATCCGATTTGCGTATTGATATTGTTGACTATGCGGTACAGTTTGTAGGTAACCCTTATGTATGGGGCGGAACCAGCTTAACAAAAGGTGCAGACTGCTCCGGTTTTACCATGTCCGTGTACAAACACTTTGGTATCAGTTTATCTCACTCTTCAAGGGCACAGGCAAATGAAGGGGATAAGATTACTGCGGATCAGTTACAACCCGGCGATTTGATTTTCTATGCAAACAGCTCTGGAACTATCAATCACGTGGCAATGTACATCGGAAATGGTCAGGTTGTGCATGCCAGCAGTGCCAAAACCGGTATTAAGATTTCCAACTATACCTATCGTACACCGGTAAGATACGTAAGTATTCTTGAGGATTAAGATATTGCTTGGAATGGTTACGGAGTAGCCCCTGTGACAGTGGAATGTGAGGAAAAATGGAAGATATACAAAACGGTTTTATCCACTTGGATGAAGCAACCAGAAAAGAAATAGATGATACCATGCCTCCTGAGGAGGAGATGCAGGATTTGGCGGAGTTTTTTAAGGTGTTTGGAGATCCGACACGTTTAAAGATTCTGTATATCTTGAAGTGCTCTGAGATGTGCGTGCTGGATATTGCAAAAGTATTATCCATGACTCAGTCTGCGATTTCCCATCAGCTTCGTGTATTAAAGCAGATGGATTTGGTAAAAAACAGAAGAGAGGGCAAGACCATATTTTATTCATTGGCAGACAGTCATATTGTGACTATTTTAAGTCAGGGTCTTGACCATATTGAGGAGTAAGCTATGGTAAAAGTAAGTATGAAAGTCTTAATCGGTATTACGGTGGGATTACAGCTTATATCATTGCTGATAGCAATTTTATTCACATGTTTTCCCCAGTTGGCATACAAAATAGCAGGGGGACCGCCTCACATTACGGAAAGAGTGATTCCTGTTACCACTTTTCTTTCATTACTGGCTTCTTTTGTGTGGTTGATAGTGGTGGCAATTTTTGTGCTTTTTACAAAGAAGGTAACAACAATTGGAAAAGTAGTAATTGTTGTGGCGTTCGTGTTATTCTGTCTGACCAATATATTACTTAATTATGGATACATTCTGGAAAACTATATTTGGGGAAGGTACGGATCATATCATCTGGTAGCCTTGAGTTTAATTAAGTCCGCTATTTCCCTGTTTACTACCCCCATTGATACAATGGTTTTTGCATTGTTTGCAATGGTGACAGGCGGTTATCTGTGGCAGAAAATAGAAAAGTAATCAATACATAAAAGCGTTTCTTATAATGAAATAAAGATACCGCCTGTTCAATGAACAGGCGGCTTTTTTACTTTTTATACAATATTCTTACAGAATTCAATATGCAAAGCATGGCAACACCGGTGTCGGCAAATACCGCAAGCCACATGGAGGAGATGCCGCAAAGGCCCAGTATCATGAAAAGTACTTTTACGGCAATGGCAAAGATTACATTTTGCTTCGAGATACGATTTGTGGTATGGGCTATTTTTATGGCGGACGGAATTGCTTGCATCTCAGAAGTCATAAAGACCACATCTGCTGCTTCAATAGCAGCGTCGGCACCACTGCCCATGGCAGCACCTACGTCAGCGCCTGCAAGGACGGGAGCATCGTTGATACCGTCACCTACAAACATAACATTGCCGTATTGTACACGGATTTCTTCTAAGTGAGTCAGTTTCTCCTCGGGCAACAGTTGTGCATGAATTTCATCAATGCCGGTTTCCCTGGCTACTGCGGTTGCACTTTCCATAGCGTCACCGGTTAACATGGCGGTGATAAGGCCTTTTTTCTTTAGTACAGCGACGGCTTCTTTGGCGTCGTCCTTTATCATATCCGCGATAACCAGACAACCGATATAGGTACCGTCTTTGGCGAGCAAAACTTCTGTGCCGTAAGAGGAAGGTGCATGGGCGGAAGTGTCAACATGATATTTGGTGAGCAGTTTTGTATTACCGCACAAATAGGTGGTATCGTTTTGGATAAGGCAAATGCCGTGACCGGGGATTTCGGTTACGGAACCGTTTGTTGTAAAAGGAAGCCCTTTTTGTGCGGCTGCTTCACAGATACTGTGAGCAATAGGGTGTGAAGAAGACGCTTCACATGTTGCAGCCAAAGATAATAACGCATCTTCTGATAAGGCAGCATCAGGTGCGGGAACTATTTTCTGTACGGTAAAATTACCTTTGGTAACAGTACCGGTTTTGTCCATTACAACAGCCTTAATACTGTTTAGGGCTTCTAAAGCTGCGCCACCCTTAAAAAGGATACCTTTTTTAGAACCGGCACCGATACCGGCAAAGAATGCCAGGGGCACACTTAATACCAGTGCACAGGGACAACTGATGACTAAGAAGGTTAATGCGGTATAAATCCAGTGTTCCCAGTCTCCGGTAAAGAGAGAAGGTACAATGGCGGTAAACAGAGCCAGTGCTACTACAAAAGGAGTATACACCTTTGAAAAGCGGGTAATAAACTTATCGATTTTAGGTTTGCTTGCAGCGGCGTTTTCTACAGAGTTTAAAATGCGGGTTACCATGGATTCGGAAAGCGGTTTTTCCACCTTCAATTTCAGGACGCCGGATAAATTCATGCAACCGGAAAAAATCGCACTGCCACAGGAAACACTTACGGGAACAGGCTCTCCTGTAATAGGAGATGTATCCAGTCTGCTTTCGCCTTCTATAATGATACCGTCCAACGGAATGCGGTCTCCCGGGCGCACCAGTACAATATCGCCAACAGTTGCATTTTCGGCAGGAATTTCCCGGGTAGCATCACCGGTTACCATCTGAACGGTTTCCGGACGTAAATCCAGTGCATCCATAATCTGACTGCGGCTTTTGGCTACGGCGCGGTGTTCAAACCATTCACCAATCCGGTAAAAGAGCATAACCCCCACAGCTTCGGGTGCGTAGGCACCGAAAGAGCCACTGGGTTCTTTTATCAAAAAAGCACCTATAGTAGCAATACTCATTAAAAAGTTTTCGTCAAAAAAATTGCCTTTCCCAATGTTACGGACTGCAGTCAGGACAATTTCCAGTCCCAGAATCAGATACGCAATAAGATATAGTGTAAAAGAAAATGCAGGGTGCAGCAGGGATGCAGGTTTTGCCAAAAGGAAAAGCGTAGCACCAATCAGTATACAGATAAGCGCCTTGCGGCTTTCTGTACTGTCTGAATCCGTATGCTTTTTGATTGTTTCTGTTTTAACTGTCAGAGTGACTTCCGGTTCAATGGATTGACAGATTTTTTCCATAACAGGCAATAAAGCCTCGGGATTGTTTGAAACAACCCGTAATTGTTTTGTAGCAAAAGTGATAGTAGCACTTTCCACGTCAGGCAATTCATTTATTTTATGTTCCATTTTTGCTGCACAGTTGGCGCAGCCTAAATGTTCGATGATGTAAATCGTAACAGGCAGACCGGAGTCTGCAAAAGAGGTATCCCTGACGGTATTATCATGTTCATGACCACATTGACATGCATCATGGTGTGTATGCGCATGTTCGTGATGACAATGACATCCGTCGTGGGATTCTTTATGTTCGTGCCCGCAGTGGCATTCTTCTGCATGATTATGTTCTTCAATATGCATAGTAAAATCCTTTCTGGTACTTTATCTATAACAATCTATAACAGTATATCACATTATGTGGAAAGAGGAAATGACATACTTAATTATGAACAAATGAATAACTGTTCACATGTATATCTAATCAGAAAAAACGGAAACTGTCAATAGAAAAAAGTAAAATAATATTATGAAAAGAGTACAAACTATCTATTCAGAATGAAAATGCATATACACAAATGTGTATGTATATTGGAAAAAGGAATAAGGATATAGTATACTATATAATTGTATGGGCAGGTAAAAATGTATCTGATTCCTGATTGGTTTGAAGGCGAAAGAGTGAGAGAAACGATGAAAGAAGTAAACAGCAAACAAAATATGTTAACGGGAAAACCGGGAAGAACTCTGTTTTTCTTTGCGGCACCTATGATTTTGGGAAATTTGTTCCAACAATTTTACAATATGGCGGATTCCGTTATTGTAGGGCGATATGTGGGAGAGAACGCATTGGCTGCAGTGGGAGCGTCCTATTCCCTGACAACGGTATTTATTATGGTGGCAATCGGCGGCGGTATTGGTGCTTCGGTACTTACCAGCCAGTATTTGGGTGCAAAAGAATACGGAAAGATGAAAACCAGTATTTACACTGCACTGATTACGTTTTTTATCATCAGTATTGTGCTGGCCATAGGTGGTTTTTTGGGAAACCGTTTTATATTGCAGGCATTAAAAACACCGGACAATATATTGAACGATGCCGTATTGTATCTTTCTATTTATTTCTGCGGGCTCCCTTTTTTGTTTATGTACAATGTACTTTCGGCCATGTTTAATGCATTGGGGAAGTCACGCATTCCGCTATATTTGTTGATTTTTTCTTCTGTATTGAATGTAGTGCTGGATTTGTATATGGTCAGGGTGCTTCATTTAGAGGTGGCAGGTGTAGCCATCGCCACAGTGATAGCACAGGGATTGTCTGCGTTACTGGCATTTTGGATATTGTTAATGCAGTTAAAGAAATATAATCACACCCCCCGGGAAACCGATGCGGATAAAGTAAAATTGTATGATACGGAAATGTTGGTACGGGGAACAAAAATTGCGATTCCGTCCATTGTCCAGCAGTCTATTGTCAGTATCGGTATGTTGTTAGTGCAGTCCGTGGTAAACGGATTCGGTTCTTCCGTGCTTGCAGGGTATTCCGCAGGAATGCGGATAGAATCCATCTGTATTGTGCCCATGATTGCTACAGGAAATGCGGTTTCTACGTTTACGGCACAAAATCTGGGGGCGAAACAAAGTGAAAGAGTAAAACAGGGATACCGGGCAGGTGTTTGTATGGTAGGGGTGTTTGCGGTAATCATCTGTGTGATATTACAGTTATTTCACAATGGGATTATGCAATTCTTTTTGGAAGGGGAAGGCGGACAAAAAGCACTGGAAACCGGAAATGCATACCTGATGTTTATTGGCTGGTTTTTTGCCCTGATAGGAGTAAAGGCGGTAACAGACGGTGTACTCAGAGGTTCCGGTGATGTGAATGTATATATGATGGCAAATCTTGTGAATCTGGGTATCAGAGTTCTGTTTGCCAACCTTTGTGCGCCTGTTTTTGGCGTTGCAGCGGTATGGTGGGCAGTACCCATCGGCTGGGGTGTTAATTTCCTGATATCTTTTATCCGATACAAGTCTGGGAAGTGGAGCAGAAAAAAAGTGATATAGAACAGAATAAAAAACACCGGGAAATTATTCCCCGGTGTTTTTTACTGCAGCTTCTAATGCAGCATTGAATATACTGACGGAAACAGGACCGTTTACCGGTGTGCGGTAGACGGAAGATTCATTAGCAAAGGAAGTGAAATATACATATTGGGACGTAACGTTGATGTGCGTATAATTACCTTCTGCAATGATTTCCGGATTCGCTCCCTCTAAAGTCATACGCTTTAGTGCGGGTTCTTCAACGGAGTTTTTCTGGTAGTAGAGGTATCCGCCTGCAATATTAAAGCAGTCAACCCTGTCGTGGGTGAGTATTTCTACATAATCATTACTTAAGGAATAGCGGCTTAAGCAGTAATCATTGGCAACATCCAGATAGTAAACATATCCTTCGTGGTAAACGGGATACCAGATATTACCTTCCCAGACTACGGTATCGGAACCGTTTGCGGTATTGTACTTGTAAAGATAGTGATTGGTTTCGGTGCCGTTATAGTAAACAGTACCATCACTTTGGGCACAGGCAAAGTTCCGGCCTGTTTGGGTAAGGAGTTCTGATTCTTCTCCGTCGATGGATAATTTGTAGAAGAAAGGCCCGGTGCTGTCAGAGGTCAAATAATACAGATGATTGTTTATCAGCTGTAAATTGAATAGTAAATCTTTGGACAGACAGGCAATATTGTCCCCGTCCAAATCGGCACGGAAAAGACCGTGTGAGGAACGCACATAACCCAGACCCGAGGCACCGGAAGCAGTTTCCTGGTTGTAAAACAGATAGTCACCTCCGGCATTAATATGTGAAACTTTTACATCAATCAGTTTTTTTAAGTTGCTTTCGTCAGGTGACATGGAGTAGAGTGCTCCGCCGTCAAAGGGATTGGAAAAATAGACAACACCGTTGTATTCACAGAAAAGCCCATTGTTGTTGGCATTTCCGGGGGTGTTTCCCACAGTGCCTCCCGGTATGGGAGTGACTTCTTCTTTTTGTAAAGAAAAAAAAGCAAGTGCAGAAATAATCAATATAATAAAAAGGCCGGCGATAAAAGCTTTTACATTTTTGCTCATAAGAAATCCTTTCTTGTAAGAAAAACCAAGATGCTTCTTTTGTGTTTTCTATTCTTATTATAGCCTTTGTTTTACTTGCTATCAAGTGGGTTTTGGTATAAGATAAATAGAAGAAAAAGATGCAAAAAAGGAACAAAGGAGAACAGCATGGACTTAGCGGAATTAAGAATAAAACTGGATGAGATTGATGCCCGCATTGTAGACTTATACGAGCAGAGAATGGAAATCTGCAAGGGCGTGGCACAATATAAAATAGAGACCGGGAAAAAGGTATATGACGGCGTCAGGGAAAAAGAAAAACTGGAAAAAGTCAAAGCCCTGACACACAATGAATTTAACAGCCAGGGTGTGGAAGAGTTGTTTGAACAGATTATGTCCATGAGCCGTAAACTCCAGTACCGTATGCTGGCAGAGAGCGGTAATCAGGGGAAACTTCCCTTTATTGGTCTGGATGAGCTGGATACAAAGAATGCAAGGGTGGTATTTCAGGGCAATGAAGGTGCTTATTCCCAGGCGGCCATGATGCAGTTCTTTGGAAAAGAGGTAAATAGTTTCCATGTGGACACTTTTAGAGATGCCATGAGTGCCATTGATGAAGGCAGTGCAGATTTTGCTGTGCTTCCCATTGAAAATTCCACTGCAGGTATTGTAAATGAAATTTATGATTTATTGGTAGAGTTTGAAAATTACATTGTAGCGGAGCAGATTATTAAAATAGAACACTGTCTGATGGCAGTACCGGGGGCATGCAGAGAGGATATTAAAACCGTATACTCTCATCCACAGTCCCTGATGCAGTGTGCAAGATATCTTCACAAGTATGACTGGCAGCAGGTTAGCATGAAAAACAATGCATTTGCGGCACAGAAGGTGATTCAGGATGGGGATAAGACCCAGGCAGCCATTGCAGGAGCCCATGCGGCAGAAGCGTATGGCCTGGAAATATTAGAAAAGGGAATTAACCAGTCTGATACCAATTCCACACGTTTTATCATTGTTACCAATCAGAAGGTATTTAAAAAGGATGCAGGAAAAATCAGTATTTGTTTTGAGATTCCTCATAAGAGCGGTTCCCTGTATCATATTTTGTCACACTTTATTTACAATAATTTAAATATGACCAAAATTGAAAGCCGTCCCATCGAGGATAGAAATTGGGAATACAGATTCTTTGTGGATTTTGAAGGAAATCTGGCAGACAGTGCGGTAAAGAATGCGTTGAGAGGTCTTAGGGAAGAGACCAGAAATATGAAAATTTTGGGGAATTATTAGATAAAGAAAGAAGAATAAGACCTTGCGGAAGAAGGAATAGATAAAGATGAGAGAACAGGAACTGATTGTATACAAAGATTTTGAAGACGGAGAACTTCTTTATGATATGGCGTTCCTTATGGGGCACTATGATGATGAATATTATAATAAAGAGGATTTGGCAGCCCTTTTTTATGACTGTATCCACAAACTGATTGAACTTGCCGGCAGTCACGGATTTCATGGAAATCTCTGGCATTGTTATCTGGCAAATCTGCTGGTAAATAATGAAAACAGTTACAGCAAAGCCTGTGAAATTCGCGGGGAAGTAACCGGTACCATTAACCGTGCCGCATTGCATGATATTGAGATTTTTAAAGAATTTTATGATTTTGATTTTGCACCGGTTATGGAAACTCTTAAGGTGAAAGAATATGCATTGTTAACAGACTACGAAGCCTCCATGCAGGAAAGTAAGGTCTATAATACCCGGATTTGTACCCGTATCTGTGAACTGGCAGAACGGTTTAACAAAGACCATACGCCTGAAGAGATGAAGGCTACCCTGACGGAATTTTATAAGGAATATGGTGTAGGAAAGTTTGGTTTACACAAATCCTTCCGTATTGTGCATGATGATAAGGGCGTGCATATTGAGCCCATTTTGAATATTGCCCATGTAAAACTGTCTGACTTAGTTGGCTATGAACTGGCAAAAAAGAAACTGGTTGATAATACGGAGGCTTTTGTAAACGGAAAGAAAGCCAACAATTGTCTGCTTTACGGGGATGCGGGAACCGGAAAGTCCTCCAGTATAAAAGGCATTGTGAACGAATACTATGACAGGGGCTTGCGTATTATCGAAGTATATAAGCACCAGTTCCAGGATTTAAATGATGTCATCAGTCAGATTAAAAACCGAAACTATAAATTCATTATTTATATGGATGATTTGAGCTTTGAAGACTTTGAAATTGAGTATAAATACTTAAAAGCAGTGATTGAGGGCGGCTTGGAGAAAAAGCCGGAAAATGTCCTGATATACGCAACCAGCAACAGAAGACATCTGGTTCGGGAAAAGTTCAGTGACAAGGAAGACAGGGAAGACGATTTGCACAGAGGAGATACCGTTGCAGAAAAATTATCACTGGTATCCCGGTTTGGTGTTACTATCTATTTTGGGGCACCCAATAAGAAACAGTTCCAGGAAATCGTCACAACCCTTGCGGAACGTTATGGGATTACCATGGAGGAGGAACAACTGCTTTTGGAAGCCAATAAGTGGGAGATTGCCCATGGCGGTCTTTCCGGCAGAACAGCGCAGCAGTTTATGGATTATCTGTTGGGACAGATGTAAAAGACAAAGAGGTACGATAGGATAGAAAGCAGAAAAAAGAAACGTAAATACGTTTCCGGCAGGGGGAAAACCTATGAAAACATTTGCGGCAATTGATGTGGGGTCTTATGAACTGGCCATGAAAATATTTGAGTTTTCAGGCAAAAATAAAATCCGTGAAATTGATCATATCCGTCACAGGATTGATTTGGGGACGGAAACATATGCCACCGGGAAACTTAACTATGATAAAGTCGAGGAACTGAGTAAGGTACTGAAAGAGTATAAGAAAATCATGGATACCTATCAGGTAAATGCCTATAAAGCTTATGGTACCAGTGCCATCAGAGAGATGAAAAACAGTGCCATTATCCGTGACCAGATAGAGCAAAGAACCGGTATCCGTGTAGATGTACTCAGCAACTCTGAACAACGGTTTCTGGATTATAAATCCGTGGCATCAAAAGGAGAAGAATTTGATCGGATTTTAGAAAAAGGGACTGTAATAGTAGATATTGGCGGTGGCAGTATCCAGATTTCCCTGTTTGATAAAGGTACCTTAAATACGACACAGAATTTAAAATTGGGGGTTTTGCGTC
Source organism: Lachnospiraceae bacterium (assembly GCA_045580245.1). Classification (GTDB taxonomy): domain Bacteria; phylum Bacillota; class Clostridia; order Lachnospirales; family Lachnospiraceae; genus Acetatifactor. Next base: position 5,823 of record JAZNNL010000104.1, on the reverse strand, counting down.
TTAGGGAAAGGTTAAACCGTATCGGTGCCCGACCCGGACAGACGGAAGAGTTGCTGGCAGAAATTGATGATGCCCAATTAGAGGTACTGGATAAATTCTATTTCAAAGACAAAAAAATTGAAAACATTATTCTAATCGATGATTATTTGTCCAGGTGGCTTTTGCAAAAGCAAATGCAGGCTGGTACACCGGGCTATACCACCGGAGAAGAATATCAGCAACTGATGCAGTTTTTGCGGACCCACAGTGTAGTGGATACCGCCCGTAGAATGGGTATTTCAGAAGAAAATGCAGGACTTCTGTTTATTTCGGCAGTTTTGTTAAACCGGATTATGACCATGACGGGAGCTGCCTTAATCTGGGCCCCCGGTGTTACTCTTTGCGACGGTATGGCCTACGAATATGCCCAGCAGCAAAAAATTACCCTTAGCAGCCATGACTTTGATAAGGATATTCTGGATTGTGCCCTGCATATCAGTAAACGGTATATGGGAAGCCGTAAAAGGGCGGAAACACTGGAAAGACTGACTCAGACAATCTTTGACAGCACCAAAAAATTACACGGATTAGGAAAAAGAGAACGTCTGTATTTGCGGATTGCAGCAATTTTACATGACTGCGGCAAATATATCAGTATGGTAAATTTAGGAGAATGTTCCTATCGTATCATTATGGCAACAGAGATTATCGGGCTTTCCCATATGGAGAGAGAAATTGTAGCCAATGTGGTAAAGTTTAATCACGAAGAATTTTTATATTATGAAGTGTTAAGCAGGGAAACTTCTCTGGATAGGGAAGCCTATCTGACTGTGGCAAAACTGACAGCCATTTTGCGTATTGCCAATGGACTGGACAGAAGCCATAAGCAAAAGTTTAGAGATGTCAAGGCGGTTTTAAAAGACAGAGAGCTGGTATTAACCGTAGAAACGAAAGAAGATATCACCCTGGAAAAAGGACTGTTTGCAGACCGGGCACAGTTTTTTGAAGAAGTATTCAGTGTGCAGCCTGTCATTAAACAGAAACGCAGCCTGTAAAGGCAGATTTCAAACAAAGAAATAAACAAAAGGGGAAACCCGTGCCTAAGGGCAGATTGAGAGGTAATATGGGAGAAAAGAAGACCTTATACAGAAATCCTGAATATTATACCAACCGGGAAATGAGTTGGGTACTTTTTAATCACAGAGTTTTGTCAGAAGCCAGGGATAAAAGTATTCCTTTATTTGAAAGGCTGAAGTTTTTAAGTATTACGGCTTCTAATCTGGACGAATTCTTTATGGTGCGTGTGGCATCCTTAAAAGATATGGTCAATGCAGGGTATACCAAAAAAGATATTGCCGGATTCACACCGCAGGAACAGCTGGAAAAACTGGGGAAGCAGATACATGAACTTGTAGATTTGCAGTATTCCACCTACAACCGTTCCCTGTTGCCGCTTTTGGAACAAAACGGGTTGCATATGGTAAAAGGACATGAGCAATTGTCTGAAGAAGAAGGTGCGTACATTGACAAGTATTTTGAAAGCAATGTATATCCGGTATTGACACCTATGGCGGTGGATTCTTCCAGACCCTTTCCGTTAATTAGGAACAAATCCTTAAATTTGGGAGCATTGGTTACCAAAAAAGAGGGAAAAGGAGAACTGGAATTTGCTACGGTACAGGTGCCCAGTGTATTGCCCCGTATTATAGAAATCCCGGGAGAAAACAGAAAAGTAGTCCTGTTGGAAGAAATTATCGAACGCAATATCCATAAGCTGTTTTTGAATTACGATATTGTATGTGTGCATCCCTTCCGTATCATGCGTAATGCCGATTTAACCATTGAAGAAGAGGAAGCGGCAGATTTATTAAAAGAAATTGAAAAGCAGTTAAAGAAAAGGCAATGGGGAGAAGCGATACGTCTGGAAGTAGAGGAGGGCGTTGATAAGCGGCTTCTTAAAATACTGAAAAAGGAACTGGCTATCGGAACGGAAGCGGTTTACACCATTGACGGCCCTTTGGATTTGACGTTTTTGATGAAAATGTACGGTCTGGAAGGCTTTGAGCATTTGAAGGAAAAGAAGCATGTACCCCAGCCGGTACCGAAACTGCCGGCAGGCGAAGATGTTTTTGCGGCAATCAGGGAGGGAGATATTCTGTTACATCACCCTTATCAGACCTTTACACCGGTAGTGGATTTTATCCGTCAGGCGGCAATAGATCCGGATGTACTGGCGATTAAGCAGACATTGTACCGTGTCAGCGGAAATTCCCCCATTATTGCGGCATTGGCCCAGGCAGCAGAAAACGGAAAGCAGGTTTCCGTACTGGTGGAACTGAAAGCGCGTTTTGATGAAGAAAATAATATTGTGTGGGCAAGAAAGCTGGAAAAAGCAGGCTGTCACGTTATTTATGGTCTGGTGGGATTAAAGACCCACAGTAAAATTACGTTGGTAGTCAGAAGAGAAGAAGACGGTATCCGCAGGTATGTGCATCTGGGAACCGGTAACTACAATGATGCCACAGCAAAGCTTTATACGGATATGGGACTTTTGACATGTTCCGAGGCAATTGGTGAGGATGCAACAGCTGTATTTAATATGTTATCCGGTTATTCCGAACCCCTGCAGTGGAATAAATTGTCCTTAGCACCCTTATGGTTAAAAGATAAGTTTTTATACTTAATCGGCAGGGAAAGGGATGCGGCTCTTGCAGGAAAACCTGCCCGCATTATTGCTAAGATGAATTCCTTATGTGATGCGGATGTGATTGCGGCACTGTATGAGGCATCTGCAGCAGGCGTTAAAATCGATTTGATTGTGCGTGGTATCTGTTGCCTGAAGGTGGGAATTCCCGGTATCAGTGAAAATATAACCGTGCGTTCCATTGTAGGCAACTTTTTGGAACATAGCCGTATTTTTTGCTTTGAAAACGACGGCAATACAGAAATATATTGTGCCAGTGCAGACTGGATGCCCAGAAATTTAGAGCGCCGTGTTGAAATTCTGTTCCCGGTGGAAAAAGAAGAATTAAAAGCTGAGCTGATGCATATTTTACAGAATCAGTTACGGGATACGGTAAAAGCGCATTTGCTTACGGCAGAGGGCACATATGAAAAAGTAGACAGGAGAGGAAAAGAATCCTTTAATTCCCAGGAAGCATTTTGCAAGGAAGCAATTGCGCTTGCGAAAGAAAGTGCAGAAAACGGGAATAACAGAGTATTCATTCCAAAGACACATCATGAATAGAATTATACTGGCAAGTGCTTCACCCAGAAGAAAGGAATTACTTTCCCAAATTGGTCTGGATTTTGACATATGTGTAAGTACCTGTGAAGAAATCATTACAAAAACCGAGCCGGCAGAAGTGGTTTGTGAACTGTCCGCACAAAAAGCCATGGATGTGTTAAATCAGGTAAAAGAAAGCCGTATGGGAGAAGAGAACAATCAAGGGACGATGCCAACGGAAAACATCATTGTAATCGGTGCGGATACCGTAGTTTCCTATGACGGTAAGATATTGGGAAAGCCTGTGGATAAAGAAGATGCGGTGCGTATGCTTACCATGCTTTCCGGTAAGACCCATGAGGTATATACCGGAGTGACATTTTGTTATACAAAAGACGGGGAAGTGCAAGTGCATACCTTTTATGAAAGTACGTCGGTCACTTTTTATCCGATGAGCCGGGCAGAAATAGAGCGGTATGCGGACAGTGGGGACCCAATGGACAAGGCGGGCGCCTATGGGATCCAGGGAAGCTTTGCTGCTTATGTAAAAGGCATTGCAGGAGATTATAATAATGTGGTAGGTTTACCGGTAGGCAGACTCTATCAGGAAATGAAGGAGCTTTTGCACAAATGAAAAAAGCAGTTGTTTTTGATTTGGACGGGACGTTAACCGATACCATTGCATCCATAAAAATCAGTGCGGATAAAGCGGTGGGGAAATTTGGGTTCGGACCATTTAGCGAAGAACAATATAAGTATTTTGTAGGAGACGGTGCTGCAACCTTGATAGAGCGTTGTCTGGTGGCCGGCGGAGATACGGCATTGCAATTTTTTGAAGGTGCTTATCAGGAATACCAGAGGGTCTTTGAGGAATACTGTATGTATCGTGTGGTTCCTTATGCAGGCATTCGTGAACTGTTAAATGCATTGCAGGAAAAAGGAGTCCGTCTGGCGGTACTTTCCAATAAACCCCATTTACGGACAAAAGAAGTAATTGCAACTGTTTTTGGAGAATCCTGTTTTGATGTGGTTCGGGGACAGATGGACGGTGTAGAAAAGAAACCCAGTCCTGAAGGTGTGTTCCATATATTGCAAGAATTATCCTTCAGTCCCGAAGATATTTTGTATCTTGGGGATACCGGTACCGATATGAAAACAGGGAAAGCAGCAGGGGCATTTACCGTTGGTGCCCTATGGGGCTTTAGGGAGAAAGAGGAACTTACGGAAAGCGGTGCGGATGCCATCATAGAAAATCCGTTGCAACTACTTGACTATTTATAACAGAATGCATATGATTAAATTATAAAGAGTAATAAACTAACTAAAATTACAGAAAGGTAAGGTGATGAAGAATGCATGAATTTGATGATGCAGTATTAACCTGCTTTTTAAAAAACCAGTCACAATTGTTCCCGGAGGATGTGGTCTTCAGTCTGGAAGATGCGGAAGCTTTTTTAGAGGAATGCATGGCAGTGGTGGTAAACTCTGTAGAGGAAGTGGTGGAATATTTTGAAGAAGAAGGCGTTGATATGGATGGTGCTGTAGGGGACGAAATACTGGAAGCATCAGAAGTATTCGATGTAGGAGACGGCAGATACCTGATAGTAGAAGGGTAGAACTGCATGAAAGCATACTGGAGGCCCTTCGCAATGCCGCCGGTAAATAAGGTACCTAAAACAAAAAGGATGGATTATATATACTGTACAGGACCCTTAGCCAACGTCAGCACTTAGCGAGAAAAATCATTTTCGAGCTTAGTACTGCTACGTTGGGTACGAGTGCGAACGTGTCCCGGGCAGTATATATAATCCATCCTTTAAAACTTTAGTATTTATTTACCGGCGGCATTGCGGAGCGCCTCTAATATGCTTTCATGCAGGTAAAGGGAGCCGTAACCGGTACCGAAGGATAATCCCGGTTTGTTGCTACCGTGGAAGTCGGAGCCACCGCTGACAAGGAGCCCGTATCTGCGGGCCAAGGTCTGCATTTCCTGGCTATCAGCGTTGGTATAAGAGGAATAAATAGCTTCTATGGCAACCAGTCCTGCATCTGCCAGAGCGGATACCAGTTTTTCTAATCGGGCACTGCCCATACCGTATAAAACAGGGTGAGCTAAAACCGGAACGCCACCTACGGAAAGAATTAATTCTACCGCCTGTACGGGAGTGATTTTTTCTCTGGGTAAAAAGCAGGGGGCATGGTCCCCTACATAACGGTCAAAAGCCTCATTCATACTCTTTACATACCCATTTTCCAAAAGAAACCGCGCGTAGTGTGCTCTGGTAATTACGGCATCGGGAAACCGCGCCTGCAATCCTTCGTAAGTAATGTTTACGCCGTGTTCCCTTAACAAGGCACACATCTTTTCATTGCGGGTATCCCTGGATGCTACAAATTCTGTCAGATGTGTAATAAAAGTATCGCATTTATAGTCAATAAAAAGGCCTACAATATGAATATCCCTACCTTCATATTCCGTAGAAAATTCAATCCCCGGCACCACTTCCACAGTCTTACCTTCCGGGTTCTTTTCACAAATATTTCCCGACAATTCCCCTGCACAGGAAATGGCTTCATCCAATCCCGCCACCGTATCATGGTCCGTCAGTGCGAACGCG
>JAZNNL010000103.1:0-7750 GCA_045580245.1 Lachnospiraceae bacterium | reverse complement strand
AATATGAGGCAACCAAAGCACAGGCATTAGCTGCATTAGCAGCATATCCCGGAGGCCTACAGGTTGGAGGCGGTATCAATCCGGACAATGCAGGAGCGTTTTTGCGTGCAGGTGCAAGCCATGTAATCGTAACGTCCTATGTATTTAGGGATGGAAAAATTGATTATGACAGACTTGAAAAAATGCGGGATGCCGTGGGAAAAGAGCACTTGGTTCTGGACATGAGCTGTAAGAAGAAAGAGGATGGTTACCGTGTTGTAACAGACCGCTGGCAGAAAGAAACAGAAGAAGTGGTAAATGAAGAACTGTTAGATACGCTATCTGATTATTGTGATGAATTTTTGATTCATGCAGTAGATGTGGAAGGAAAAGCAAACGGCATAGAAACAGAACTGGTATCACTTTTGGGTAACTGGGGCAAGAAACCTGTTACTTATGCCGGTGGCGTACACAACTTTGAGGATTTGGAACTGTTACGCAAATTGGGAAAAGACCATGTACATGTCACCATCGGCAGTGCATTGGATATCTTTGGCGGGAATATGGAATTTGATAAAGTAGTAGTTGTTTGTCACAAAAAAAGAACCAATCGTTGATTGGTTCTTTTTCTAATCCTATAAAACGATATTGCAAATTCTAAATAAAAATACTGCGTAAGTCTTTATATTTAAGAACAGGTACATCGTGTTACTGATTATAGACGTTATAAAACAATTATAACTTGGTTACGTTTACAGCCTGAGGTCCTTTTTCGCCGTTAACTACTTCGTATTCAACTGCCTGGCCTTCTTCAAGAGACTTGAAGCCTTCCATGTTCAGTCCGGAGTAGTGTACGAATACATCATTGCCTGCTTCATCAGAGATGAAACCATAACCTTTTTGGTTGTTAAACCATTTTACTGTACCTTTGTTCATTGTAGATACCTCCAAAAAAATATGTCGCGTTGTCATACAGGATTGTATGATTACAACAAAATAAGAATAGCACATATATGAAAAAAAGTAAAGCAGAGACTTGATTTTTATTTGATTCTTATTGGAGTTTTATGGTTAAAATGGATGGGATTATAGGAAAAGATACGGTTTTAAACGTTTATTTTGTATAAAAACGGTATAATAATTTGGCAAAATGTTACAAAATTGTTAAATGGTCGTTGTTTCAAAAAGTTTCCTGTGGTAAAATGAATAAAGTTTAGCGGAGGTGGCTTTATGCTTAATAAAAAGCACAAAAGAAAAGTAAGCCGTATTATTATTTTTACAACAGATGCAGTAGATGCCGATATGAAACAGATCCGGATCTGTCCCTGGGTTTTTACGACCTTTGTGGTATTGATTTGTTGCCTGTTAGGTGGTATTATCGGGTATGCGGTTTATGAAACACAGCTTTGGCAGTTAGAAAAGGATAAAGATGTGCGGCTGGAAGGCTCCATGGGAGAACTGGAAGCTGAAATTGCGCAGTTAAAAGATGAGCTTCTTTTGAAAGAAAATGAAATCGCAATCAGGGATGAAAAAATTGAAGCGCTGAGCTCTGCGTTTAATGCACAGAGTGATGAAATGGATGCACTTAAGAACGAATTGTCGCAACAAAGTCTTCCAAGTGATTATCCTCTTACAGGGTCTGCCGGTATCGAAGAAAGTAATGAAGGGGACCCGATGGTTATTTTTAGCGCAGAGGAAGGCATTACAGTTATTGCATCTGCCAATGGAAAAGTAACAGGAGTAGAAACAGATGATGCGTATGGAAACCGCGTGATTATCGATCATGGAAACGGATATGTTTCCATTTACCGTAACAAAGGAGAGGTACAGGTTAAGGTAGGAGACGAAGTCTCACGTGGTACAACTTTGTTTCTGATCGGTGAAGACAATAAACAGTTGGGATACCAGATTATGAAAAACAGTGAGTACATAAATCCCATGGAAATGTTATCTATTAACGGTTAAACGGAATGACCGCATTGGCGGTAGAATGAGAGGCGTTATGAAAAAAACAGATACAAAGATTGCTACGATTATCGGAAAAGATTCGGTGGTAGAAGGCGAGTTCAAGGTAGCAGGCGCAGCCAGAATAGATGGTACCATTGAAGGGAATGTTACAGTAACCGGAAATCTGGTGGTAGGTGCCACAGGTAAAATTAACGGCAATGTAGAAGCGGTTTCTGCAATGATAGGTGGAGCGGTGAACGGTAATCTGGTTATAGGGGATAAAACCGAATTGACTTCTACTGCACGTATTATCGGTGATATAAAAACCAAAGTAATTGTTATTGATGAAAAGGCTGTTTTCCAAGGAAAGTGTGATATGAACCAGGATGACGCCAAGGCGAAAAAGCGTCCCATAAAAGAGCGCCGTGCGGTGAAGAAATCTGCAAAAGATGCTCTTCGTGAAGCATTAAAGGAAGCAGAGGCAGAGGTGTTTGAAACGGAACCGGAAGTAATGACGGAAGAACCGTTTATGGCAGCAGATGCAATAAACAGTGACAGTATGGAAGTATAAAGAACACAGTTCTTACAGAGTATTATAATATGATAATGAATAAAAACCCGCTTTAGAGTGCATCTAAAACGGGTTCTTTTTTGTGAAATTATTTGTTAATTCGTTCAAATACCAAATCGTAGCCATCGTTGCCGTAATTTAAAGAACGGTTTACGCGGCTGATAGTAGCGGTAGAAGCACCGGTTTTATCTGCTATTTCAAGATAAGTCTTTTTGTCCTTTAACATAGCGGCTACTTCAAAACGCTGGGATAAGGATAACAGTTCATTTACGGTACAGAGATCTTCAAAAAAGCTATAGCACTCATCCCTGTCTTTTAAACTTAAGATGGCATCAAATAAATAGTCGACAGCATCTGTTTTAATTTTTTTGTTCATAATAGAAATACCTCACTCCATACTTTTACACTGTAAAATTGTAAAGCCATAAAAGTATTTTAACATATTAAAGTTATAAAGTAAAGCTATAAAATTTATCTGTTTTTTCATCGGAAACAACTTGTCATGTAGTATTCAATACTATATAATAAGAATAGATGATTTGATGACAATAGCTTCAGTGGATATACAAAAGGGAGATGACTTATGGCAACCGGCAATAAGGAACTGTTGAATCGCATATTGGAGAGCGTGGCTAAGGTAGAATATGTTAAGACGGAAGATATTCCGAATATTGATTTATATATGGATCAGGTAACGACTTTTATGGATAAACGTCTTAGGAATAAGACAAGAAATCCGGGGGATGACAAAATCCTGACCAAGACGATGATTAACAACTACGCAAAAAATGATTTGTTACCTTCTCCGGAGAAAAAGAAATACAGCAAGGAACATATGCTGCTATTGATTTTTATTTACTATTATAAAAGTATTTTGTCCATAAATGATATCCAGACATTGTTAAGACCTATTACGGAAGAGTATTTTAACCAACAGGACGGCTTTAATCTGGAAGATATCTATACAGAAGTATTCAAAATGGAAGATACCCAGATGGAAATCTTAAAGCAGGATATATTGGATAAATATTCCCGTGCGGAAGAGACCTTTACGGATGCCCCGGAAAAAGACCGTGACTTTTTGCAGAAGTTTTCTTTTATTTGTCTGCTCAGTTTTGATGTTTATGTAAAGAAATTGGTGATTGAGAAGATGATAGATGATTTGCGTGAGCAGGCGCAGACTTCTACTGAAAAGGATAAAACAAAAGAAAAAGAATCTGAAAAGAAGAAAGAAAAATAGAATATGAAAATTCTGATGGATATGCAATATTCCCGTGGAGTGATGTGGCAATCACCCCACGGGACTTTTTTATTTCGCAGTTTCTGCAAATTCGGTATTCACCAAATTCTCGTAAGGAACATCTTCCCCTAATACTGCCGCTTCTTTTAAAATATTCTGTAATAAATCAAAAGAATCTTCAGAGAAAATCAAATCTTCTTTCCAGCTGTCCTGTTCATGATATCTGGTGACAATCGTGGTTAAGGTTTCCATATCGGTTTCTGCAAACTGCGGTTTGATTACCTCTGCAATTTCTTCAGGTGTATGACTGTTTACATAGTCCATACCTTTTTGCAGGGCATTGGTAAATGCCTGAATGATTTCGGGATTAGATTCAATATAACTTTTCTTGGCAGAGAAAGCGGTGTAAGGGACATATCCGGAATCTTCACCTAAAGAAGCAACAACATAGCCGTCCCCCTTTTGTTCCAGAGCCGTTGCGTGGGGCTCAAATTCCACGGTGAAATCTCCCTGCCCACCGGAAAAGGCGGCGGCAGTAGAACCGAAATCTATACTCTGGTCAATATTTAAATCCAGTGCAGGGTCAATATTGTTTTTCTTCAAAATATACTCAAATACCATCTGAGGCATACCACCGGCACGACCGCCCAATACATCAGTTCCGATTACCATATCCCAGGTAAAGTTTTCGATAGGAGTTCTGGAAACCAGGAAATTTCCGGCACGTTGGGTCAATTGGGCAAAGTTTACGGCATAGTCATCCGTACCGCCCACATAGGTGTAGACCGTACTTTCACTACCCATAAACCCGATATCGGCTTCCCCGGTAAGCAGGGCAGTCATGGTTTTGTCGGCACCGAAACCGGTAACCAGTGTTAAATCAATGCCTTCTTCTTCAAAATAGCCTTCTTCTATTGCAACATACATCGGTGCGTAGAAAATAGAATGGGCAACTTCATTTAATGTGACTTTCGTAAGGTGTGAGCCGGCTTTTTCACTTCCACAACCTATAAACAGCGTTGCGCATAATAAAAGCACCAGCCATAAAGAACATAACTTTTTCATAAAAGCCTCCGTTTATTTAGATGCTTTATTATATTGGCAAAACAAAAAAAGGTGCATGTTCTGCACCTTTTAACAGGAAATAAGCAGTTCGCAAATTTCACTGGATATGGATATTTTTGATAGCCCAAAGCTGCAAGGCCTTGGCATTGGTAGAGATTTTTTCCAGAGAATCTAAGATTTCCTGGAAAGTTTCCTTTTCATTTTCGGAAATGACGCCATCCTCAGAAATCGCTATCAGTGCCATACGCAAATCATCGATATCTTTTAAAGACCCCAGTACCTTTAAGGCAAGACGGTCAAAATCATCTATGGTAACTTCCTTTACACTGGTTTTACCGATAGAGCATTCTCTTGCACAGTAGGAGTTGCAGAGCTCCGGACAATTGTAAGTATTTGCCATAGCCTGTACTTCTTCAGGATAGGGCACAATGGTGTCCAATTCAATGCGGGCCAGGCGGGTACGGTCTATACCGATGATTTCCGCTGCTTTTTCCCTGCTTGTAAAGTCTTCATTTTCTTTTGAGGCCTCATAACGTGCAAGATAATACATGTTATCGGCTGCTTTTGTAGCTTTTTTACCCATGGTGACACATCCCTCATATGTTATAATTAGTATCGTAAAACATTTACATATACAGTTTATGCAAAAAAGCTCGTCTTGTAAAGAAAAATGTCAAATTATTGTAAAAGTTTGTTGAGAAAAGAGCGATAATTTGTTAAAATAAGATTAGCATGTTCATAAACTGAAATGTAAAATACAATACATACAAATGGAGGGAAAAACAATGGGTTTAATTAGAATGGCAAAAGATGCTATCGGTAATCTGGTTAACATGACAAAAGATGCAGCCGGAAGTGTTTTGGATGATCAGTTTCTGGAGTACTTTTACTGTACATCCTTAAGTCCGGATGTGTTAATGGCGAAAGGTGAAAAACAGTTTACCGGTGGTCGTAAGAATTACAACACAAATGGCAATGACAACATTATTTCAAACGGTTCCATCATTTCCATCAACGAAGGCCAGTGTATGATTATCGTAGATCAGGGTAAAATCGCTGACTTCTGTGCAGAAGCAGGTGAATTCAGATACGATGCTTCTTCTGAACCTTCTCTGTTATACGGAAAGCTGGGCGAAAATATCAAATCTACTTTCGCACAGTTCGGCAGACGTTGGGTATTCGGTGGCAATACCGCAAAGGATCAGAGAGTTTATTACTTTAATACCAAGGAAATCATGAACAACTTATACGGTACTGCAACACCGATTCCTTTCCGTGTATTTGACAGCAATACCGGATTTGATTTCGATACTACCGTAAAATGTAACGGTCGTTATTCCTTTAAGATTGCTGACCCCCTGTTGTTCTATGTAAATGTCTGCGGTAACGTGGCTCAGGAATACAGAAAGAGCGATTTGATTACCATGATGAAGGACGAGCTTTTAACTGCTATGCAGCCTGCACTGGCTAATATTGCCATGAAGGGTGTACGTCCTTACGAATTGTCTGCACACGCAGAACTGGTTCGCGATGCACTGAAAGAAGAATTATCCGAACAGTGGACCGCAATCCGTGGTATCGAAATGGTTAGTATGACCATCAATTCCGATATTCCCAAGGAAGACAGAGAAAGAATTACCAAGTGGCAGGATACCGCTATGCTGCGTAACGGCGCTATGGCAAGTGCACGTCAGACCGAGGCATTCTCTGCTGCAATTGAAAATATGGGTAAAGGCGGCAGTGGTGAAGGCGGAGACGCTTCTGCCATGAACGGTGCCATGAGCATGATGGCTATGGGTATGATGCAGAATATGATGGGTAATGGTTTTGGTATGAACAACCAGATGAACCAGCAGGCACAGCAGCCCGCACAGCCCATGAAGCCTGCAAGCACAGTAGCAGAAGGCGCTGTTTTAGGATGGACCTGTAGCTGTGGCAAAACAGACAACAGAAGCAAGTTCTGTGAAGAATGCGGACTTCCTAAGCCTGCACTTGATGGTTGGACATGCAGCTGCGGTAAGGTAAACCAGGGTAAGTTCTGTCCCGAATGTGGCAAGAAGAGACCTGAAGGTGCACCTCTTTACAGATGTGACAAGTGTGGATGGGAGCCTGAAGATCCTAAGAATCCGCCCAAGTTCTGTCCTGAATGCGGAGATATGTTTGACGACAACGACATCCAATCATAATGAAATAATAACGGAGCAAATTGACCTATGAGCACATTAATTGTTTTGGTCGTATGTGTGATTATAGCACTGGTATTGCTTTTGGTTCTGGTAGGCACCATAATAGGTGCCTGCCGGAAAGTCGGTAAGAAAGCAGATACTGTTATCAGTACCGTGAGAGATATTTCCCAGATGGCTTTCGGTACGGATAATATTGTAGAAGGCTTTAAAAAGGCGGAAGAAGAATATGAGGAAACCCCTAAATCGGTTTCTTCCGGAACCAGCTTGTATCTGCCAAGAATTACAAAAGATTTTCCGGATTTTCATTATGAAGAAATGAAGAACCGTGCGGAAAATGTATTGATATCCTATTTACAGGCTGTTGATAATAAAGATGTATCCCGGCTTACGGAAGGATTGGAAGAGTTAAAAGAACAGCTTAAAATGCGACTGGATATGTCTGATGCTGTAGGGGAAAAGGAATTCTTTAAACAGGTTAAGATTCACCAGACAGCTATCTATCAATACAATAAGAAACAGGGCAGATGCAGTGTTGTTTTCCAGATGGCAGTGCAGTACTATTATCACAAAGAGAAAAACGGTAGAATTGTTGCGGGTTCTCCTGAAAAGAAAAAGCAGTCTCGTTACAATATTGAATGCATTTATATTCAGGACCGTGATTTTATTGAAAATGTAGGGGATGCTTCTTTAGCACTGAATTGTCCCAATTGTGGTGCCCCGTTAGAAAAACTGGGAGCAAAGCATTGTGAGTATTGCGGTACT
>JAZNNL010000102.1:0-8047 GCA_045580245.1 Lachnospiraceae bacterium | reverse complement strand
GAGGATAACACTTGAAAGAAGACTGGCAAACGGAGGGGGACATACAGGATGGAGCCGCGCCTGGATTATGAATCACTATGCGAAACTATGGGATCCTGAGGCGGCATATCATAATTTTGAACAGTTGCTGGCAAATTCAACTCTGCCCAATTTGTTTGACAATCATCCGCCGTTTCAGATTGACGGTAATTTTGGCGCTACGGCAGCAATTACTGAAATGCTGGTACAGAGCACAATGGAGCGTATTGTCTTGTTGCCGGCACTACCTAAGACGTGGAAAACAGGTCACATAACAGGATTGTGTGTCAAAGGAAATGCAGAGATTGATATTTACTGGCAGGAACATTCGCTGGTAAAAGCGGTGTTAAGACCCAAAATGGAAATGCATGTAAAAGTGCGTTATGGAGATAGCGTAATCAACGTATGCGCCAAAAAAGGAGAAGAAAAACATATATATCTGACGGAAAAGAAAAAGTTGAAAGTATTATAAACCGAAAGCCCTGTAGGGGGAACCTACAGGGCTTTCGATTGTGTAAAAGGGGAATTCTTCCGGAATTGCTAATTAGCATTCTTGGTATTTCAACCAAGACAAGAGTTATATTACACTGAAACGGAGCAAACGTCTATAACAATATTGCGTCAAAATAAAACTATATTAGCTAACAATCGGTAAAATGCGGAAAACTTTGCAACCACAAGACGATTTTTGCAATCATATTAGCTGACGGAATTTATCTGGAAAGTAATGCTTTTTCGCGGATAAGTTCCTGGGGGATGGTGGCATTGCTATTTTCTACACGTTTTTCCAAAAGCTCAATTTTTCTGAGTTGTTGCTGCAGATTCAACGTATATCGTTCAACAGCTTCTTTGTAAATAGGACTGGTGGTTAACGAGCTTCTGACAGAAGCCGAAAACGGGCAGTAGTTAAACAAAATGTTACGGGCCGGTTTGGTCAGTCTGGGGCTTCCTTCGCTTTCGAACATGATATAGGTCATGTAATCACGGACAAACATTTCTTTGAAACTGTTTCGGGCTTTTTGAAGCGCTGATTTGATTTTCTCTTTCGTGTCTGTGGATAAATCGTGGTTCTTTTTATAAAATTGGATATAATCGAAATATTCACTGGTAAGGGAGCGCTCCGATACATCATTCCAACGCGCACCCTGAATACGCCGGCACATTTCCCAGCGGTATTCTCCGGCCAGACGCACAATGGCGGGACGTAAATCTTCCAGGTAAAAGGCTGAAATCATCATTCGTGCAGGTGTTGAACGTTTGCGACCTTCAATTTCCTGCCACATGATACCACGGGTACCGATGTTGGGCATCAGAATAATGTCCGGCAGAATTTCCAAATGGAAAGATTCCTTGGGAATGGAGGCTGATGTATTGGTATATATGTATTCCCGATAAAAGGCAGAAAAATCAATGGAAACGATTGCGGAAAGCAATTGCGCCAGTTCTTTTTCGGATACAAAAGCCGCATCTGTTCTCTTTAACAGGTTATGGGAAGAGAAGATGGGGCAGAAGGCAGAAATACGGCCAAAAGTCACTTTGTTTACAGAAGGGAACATATTGGCAAGCTCATATTCTACCTTTTTGCGGGTATCTGATAATAAAGCGTTTTCTTCATCGGCAGTAATCCGTTTTGCAACTTTTTGGGAATGGACATAATCTGTGTAATCTTCTTCAAATTCGTTACGGCAGGGTTCCTTTTGACCGTCGTAAATAGCATTTAACCAGTCATAAAAGGTGTATATATTGGCTACGGTTCTATGTGATAAAATGTGTGCGGCCTGACACAAAAATCCCAGATTTTCAGTACCGGCAAGTTTTTCGTCCACAAAACCAAAATACAAAAACAATTTTACTGCAAGCGGTATGTCCGGGTCTTCTTTTGTGCGGAAATATGTTTTTGTATATAAAGTGTAGAATGTGGATGTAATGCGGAGACGGAGTTCGCGGACTCTGTCTTCCGAGGATGCTTTGTCTGCGGTTTTCATATATTGCAAAACCAGATCTTTAAAATCTTTGGAGAAGGTTTCGTCCATACAGGCGTATTGCAATATAATATCCAGGGAACCGGTAAGCTGTTCGATTATGGAATTATCAGAAACAGGTGCCTGCAACTGTTTTTGCTGCAACAGGGTATCCAGCTCGCCAAGTCTTTGGCGGGAAAGGGTATCCGGTATCAGGGAAGTGCCGTTTATGAGACCTTCCATCTGTGTAAGGGCATTGTAAAGGAAATCACTTTCGGGAGAATCGGCCCCAAGCTTTTCGTAGATATTCATATAAAGCCATAACATATCTTTTCCGGTTTCATTGATATAAAGGGATAAAATTTGCTGTTGATATGCTACGAGGGTTTTTAAGGTCTGCTGGAGCTTTTGACAGTCTTTACAGGTACCTGCAATCAGTCCCGCAGCAACACCGGATTCCTTGCTTAAGGGAGAAGTGTTTGCGGACAGTAAACGTAAAAAACCGTCGTAATAAGTACCAGACCATGGCTCTAGTGCGGTTTCCTCTACAAAGGGGGGGATGGTTTTGAAACCGGGTAAGGAAACAGCAGACAGATTTCTGCGGATGCAACAAGCCTCATAATTGGAGTAATCCTGTGAAAAATCGGTGTATAAGTTTTCGCAGGTAAGCTGTGCAAGTTCATGTAACTGTAACAGGGTATTGGTCTGTCTGAATGCAGAACGCAAAAACAATACACAGTAATCCGGATTTTCTTTAAAAAAGGTTTCCAGGGCAGATAAATCTGAAATGGGCAGTATTACTACGGTAGCATCTTCGTCCGCTTTGCAGGACATGTTATGAAGACCTGCATAAAGCGCAGTAATACCAATAACTTCTCCTACGGAAAGTGTATAAGTTCCTCCTGTAAAAGACAGTGTGAATTTCCCCTTTAACACCAGATACAATTCTTTCACCGGTTGACCGGATTCAAATAAGTAAGAATCTTGTTTTACTGAAACGGTTGCCATAAGTACCTCCTGTTTCAAACCTCATTTTCTATAATTATACCTTTTTTGGGAGTGGAAAACAACTGAAATACCGTCAAGTTTCCCTAAATTCCCATAGATTATTGCAAAAATGTTACAAAAAAATTCTTTTTGCAAAGACTTACTGTACTTTTTAAAAATTTGTGATACAATAAAACTACATGAGTGTCATTTTATGGGGGTGCTTATATTGGAACGTGATATGGAATACAGACGTCAGATAATGGAAAATTACAAAAAGGACGTGGAACCTTTATTCAGGTATCTTTCATGGTTGGAAAGTAAAAAGGGAGAAAAGGTTAGTTCTTCTTATGCAGAAAATGATGTGGCCGCACATTCCATGGCATTTCCTGTATACGAAGGTACGTTGCTTGGTTTTGTAAAGGACGTGCAAAAAACAGAACTTTTGGACAGAAATTATCAGTATATCTATACCAGATACAGAATCGCTGATGTAAAGGATGAACTGAGACTGATAGAAAGTGTTACCATTAAAGACACTGAAATTCTGACCGGAATTTTGTCTAAATATATTAACGGCGGTATGACGAAAGGGTGGCTTTGGTCACAGGCAGCAGAGGAAGGTATCTTCCTTGCTATTTTGTTAAAGTTCCAGGAACTTTTTACATTATATGCGCAACCGTTGTCAAATTAGAAATAGGAGTAGTGTGTTATGGGCGAAAAGTCGCTGCAAAAGAAAAGATTTATATTAGAAACGGCCAGAAAAGTGTTTATCGAAAAGGGTTATAAAAATGTAACCATGAAGGATATCGTGGAAGCTTGTGAAATCAGCCGCGGAGGTTTGTATTTGTATTTTGCAAGTACTGCCGAAATATTTATGGAAGTGCTGAAAATGGAAAGCGAAGAAGCGGATGATGTTTTTTCCGACAGCATTACGGAGGACGCTACTGCAGCCGATATTCTGGCATTGTTTTTAAAAGAACAGAAAAAAGAACTTCTCAGAAAAAAGAGCAACTTAACCATTGCTACCTATGAATACTATTTTGGGGAAACCGTATCCAAAAAGGATAATGTTTTAAAGAGACAGTTTGATTCTGCAGTTAAAATTATTGAAAAACTGATTGAAGCAGGTGTAGAAAACGGAGAGTTTGACTGTGACGATTGTCGCGGTATGGCCCGTCATATCATGTTTGTGCTGGAAGGATTAAAGATTTCTTCCAGAACAATCGGTATTACCGCAGAGATGGTGGACGAAGAACTTCTGTTTATCCTGCGTGAACTGGGTATTGAAGAATAAGAACTGGCATAAGATGCTTCAGGGGAAACTCTGGAGCATTTCCTATGTCAATATTTGCAAATGTCTATATTTGTAAACAAAAGAGACAATATTTACCGAAATCAGCAAAATAAAAATATAAATTTGTTGTAATGTAACATTGCAAGGTGGCGAAAGGTCTTGTATAATGTTAAATATTAGATTAGATTACATTTCATTTGGAGGAAACCATGGGAAACGTTAGACGTATCTACGTAGAAAAAAAGGAACCCTTTGCAGTAAAAGCAAAGGAACTGCATGAAGAACTGAAAAACTATTTAGGCATTGACGGGCTTACAAAAGTGCGGGAATTTATCCGCTATGATGTGGAAAATATTTCTGATGAGGTTTTTGAAAAAGCCTGCCGTACCGTATTTTCCGAACCCCCTGTAGATGATTTATATATGGAAAACATCGAACTGGGTGAAGGCGACAGAGTATTCAGCGTAGAATTTCTGCCCGGTCAGTTTGACCAGAGAGCAGACTCTGCAGTACAGTGTGTAAAATTCTTAAAAGAGGATGAAGAACCGATTATCAGAACGGCAGTTACCTATGTTATCAGTGGTAACGTTTCCGATGAAGAATTTACAAAGATTAAATCCTACTGTATCAACCCTGTGGATTCCAGAGAAACCGATATGGTAAAACCCGATACACTGGTGACCGTATTTGACGAGCCTGCTGATGTATTGGTATTTGACGGATTTACCGAGATGTCCGAAAAGGATTTAAGAGAATTATATGATTCCTTAGGCATGGCTATGACCTTTAAGGATTTTAAGCATATCCAGAACTATTTTGCAGGTGAGGAACACAGAAATCCTACCATGACAGAAATTCGTGTACTGGATACTTATTGGTCTGACCACTGCCGTCATACCACTTTTGCAACCGAGCTGACTGATGTGGAATTCGGCGAAGGTTATTACAGAGAACCCTTAGAAACGACTTACCAGAGTTATTTGGATACCAGAGAAGAAATCTTTGCAGGCAGAGAGGACAAGTTTGTATGTCTCATGGATTTGGCTCTGATGGCAATGCGTAAATTAAAGAAGGACGGCAAGTTAGAAGACATGGAGCAGTCCGACGAAATTAACGCTTGTTCCGTTGTAGTACCTGTAGAAATGGACTATGGCGATGAAAAAGTAACCGAAGAATGGTTAGTATTCTTTAAGAACGAAACCCACAACCACCCTACCGAAATCGAACCTTTCGGTGGTGCGGCTACCTGCCTTGGCGGTGCAATCCGTGACCCGCTTTCAGGACGTGGTTATGTATATCAGGCAATGCGTGTTACCGGTGCGGCAGATCCTACCGTTCCCGTGGCAGATACCTTACACGGTAAGCTTTCCCAGAAGAAGCTGGTTCGTGGTGCTGCAAGCGGCTATTCTTCTTACGGTAACCAGATTGGTCTGGCAACCGGCTTTGTAAAAGAAATTTATCACCCCGCATACGTTGCAAAACGTATGGAAATCGGTGCGGTTATGGGTGCAGCTCCCCGTAAGAACGTAATCCGTGAGACCTCCGATCCCGGTGATATCATTATTCTCTTAGGCGGACGTACCGGACGTGACGGTTGCGGTGGTGCAACCGGTTCATCCAAGGTACATACCGAAAGTTCTATCGAAACCTGTGGTGCAGAAGTACAGAAAGGTAACGCACCTACAGAACGTAAGATTCAGAGACTGTTCAGACGTGAAGAAGTAAGCCGTCTGATTAAGAAATGTAACGACTTTGGTGCAGGCGGTGTATCCGTAGCAATCGGTGAACTGGCAGCAGGCCTTACCGTAGATTTGGACAAGGTACCCAAGAAGTACGCAGGATTAGACGGGACGGAACTGGCGATTTCCGAATCCCAGGAACGTATGGCAGTAGTAGTTGACAAGAAGGATGTAGATGCTTTCTTAGGATATGCGGCAGAAGAAAACTTAGAGGCAGTTGCAGTAGCGACCGTTACCGAAGAACCCAGACTGGTGCTTAACTGGAGAGGCAAGGATATCGTAAATATTTCCCGTGCATTCCTTGATACCAACGGTGCACATCAGGAAACTTGCGTAAAAGTAGATATCCCCAGTGAAGAAGACAATTACTTCAACAAATTTGCAGTTCCCGCAGTTGAAGAAAAATTAGCAAATAATGATGTAAAGGGTGCGTTTAAGGCACTCCTAGCTGATTTAAATGTATGTTCCCAGAAGGGGCTGGTGGAAATGTTCGACGCTTCCATCGGTGCAGGCAGCGTATTTATGCCTTACGGCGGTAAATACCAGCTGACCGAAACCCAGACCATGGTAGCAAAGCTTCCCGTATTACAGGGCAAGACCGATACCGTTACCATGATGAGCTACGGTTTCGATCCTTACTTGTCCTCTTGGAGCCCTTACCACGGTGCTGTGTATGCAGTAACCGAGTCCATGGCTAAGATTGTGGCTAATGGTGGTGACTTTAAGAAGATTCGTTTTACCTTCCAGGAATACTTCAGACGTATGACTACCGATCCTTCCCGTTGGAGCCAGCCTTTCGCAGCACTTCTCGGTGCTTATGATGCACAGATTGGTTACGGCTTACCTTCCATCGGCGGTAAGGACTCCATGTCCGGTACCTTCAATGATATTGATGTACCTCCTACACTGGTTTCCTTTGCAGTGGATGTAGCAAAACATGGCGAAGTGATTACACCTGAATTAAAGCAGGCAGGTAATAAGCTGGTACGTTTCAGCATTGAAAAAGATGATTATGATGTTCCTGTATATGAGAAGGTTATGGAACTTTACGATGCCATTACCGCACTGATTCACAAAGGAGCTATCGTATCTGCATACGCATTGGATAGCAAGGGTGTGGCAGCAGCAGTTGCCAAGATGGCCTTCGGTAACAAGCTGGGCGTGGCATTTGACAATGAAGTATCCGTCAATGCACTGTTTGAAAACGGATTAGGCGATATCGTAGCAGAAGTTCCCGCCGATAAGATAGCAATGCTTGAAGAAGTGGCTTATACCGTTATCGGTGAAGTTACTGCAGAAGCTGCATTCACTTATGGTGATATGGTACTTCCTGTAGAAGAAGCACTGGATGCATGGAAGGGTACTTTGGAAAAAGTATTCCCTACCAAGGCAGTAAAAGATACCACTCCCGTAGATACCGGTATTTACCGTGCAGACAGCATTTATGTATGTAAGAACAAGGTGGCAAAGCCTACCGTATTTATACCCGTATTCCCCGGTACCAACTGTGAATACGACAGCACCAAGGCATTTGAACGTGCCGGTGCAAAGGTAGTAACCAAGGTATTTAAGAATCTGACCGCAGAAGATATCCGCGATTCCGTAGACGTATTTGAAAAAGCAATCGGTGAAGCACAGATTATCATGTTCCCCGGCGGTTTCTCCGCAGGTGACGAACCTGACGGCTCCGCTAAGTTCTTTGCAACTGCATTCCAGAATGCAAAGATAAAGGAAGCGGTTATGAAGCTCTTAAATGAAAGAGACGGTCTGGCACTGGGTATCTGTAACGGATTCCAGGCACTGATTAAGTTAGGCTTAGTACCCTTCGGTGAAATCGTAGGACAGACCGAAGATTCCCCTACCCTGACCTTTAACACTATTAACCGTCACATCTCCAAGATGGTTTACACAAAGGTAGTTACTAATAAGAGTCCATGGCTTCAGGAGGCTGAGCTTGGCGGAGTATACTGTAACCCGGCATCACACGGTGAGGGACGATTCGTAGCTCCTAAGGAGTGGCTCGATAAGCTCTTTGAGAATGGTCA
>JAZNNL010000101.1:0-24667 GCA_045580245.1 Lachnospiraceae bacterium | reverse complement strand
GGTGTTTTACAGGGAAAATACCGGCGTGGGGAGAGTATCGTGAAACTACGGCTTAAAAACTTCTATAAAGATGTTGTATATGAATTAAAAGAAAATAAGAGCACATTTTTTGTGTACACGGGACTGAGACTGTTGGTAGTTTTGATGATGATTCTGCAGATTTTTAACCGTAATTATGAAAATGTGTTTTTGTGTATTTTGACATTGTTGCTTATGATTATGCCCAGCGTGGTACAGGCCACCTTTAAAGTGGAGTTTCCTTCTGCACTGGAAATTATTATCCTTTGTTTTATCTTTGCTGCAGAAATGTTGGGGGAAATCAGTGCCTTTTATATTAAGTTCCCTTATTGGGATACCATACTGCATACGTTAAACGGCTTCCTGTGTGCAGCACTGGGATTTTCTCTGGTGGACATTATGAACAACAACAAAAAGTTAAAATTTGAATTGTCACCGGTATTTATGGCAATTACTGCTTTTTGTTTTTCCATGACCATAGGCGTACTTTGGGAGTTTTTTGAGTTTGGCATGGATGTGGTTTTTCATCTGGATATGCAGAAGGATACAGTGCTTACGGCAATATCCTCTACCTACCTTGATCCGGCAAAAGCAAATCAAAGTGTGTATATAGATAATATTCAGGATATGGCGGTAAACGGCACTTCTCTGGAGGTGGACGGCTATCTGGATATCGGACTGTTTGATACCATGTACGATATGCTTGTGAACTTTGTGGGTGCCACGGTTTTTTCGGTAATGGGTTACTTCTATGTAAAAAGAAGAGCATCTAAAAACGTTCTGGATGGGATTGTGCCGGAAAGCTGGTCGGAGGAGAAGAAAACCAGACAAAGGGAGAGGCATTTAAAAGAAAAAAACAAAAAAGTTGAGGATGGACACTAAAGTTCATCCTTTTTTTTTCGATATATATAGTAACTGATGAAAGATTTTGGGGAAAGGAGGAGTCAAATATGCGTATAGATGCATACAATCAGGTACAACAGCTTTACAACATTAAGAAGCCAACCCAGGTTAAGAAGACCTCAGGGACGAGTTTTTCTGACCAGGTGCAGATCAGCAGCTTAGGCAAAGACATTCAGTTTACCAAGACTGCGGTTATGGAAAGCCCTGATGTCAGGGAAGACGTAACGGCTCCTATTAAAGCAAGCATTGATGCAGGTACTTATGAAGTCAGTGCAGGAAGTTTTGCAGACAAATTATTGTCTAAATACGAAGAAATGAGGTAATCCCGGTGGCAAGTCTCATAGAAAATCTGATTAATATTTTAGAACAGGAAAGCGTAGAATATGAGGCGCTGCTGGGATTATCAATGAAAAAGACTCCCGTTATTGTGTCGGGAGATTTACAGGCGTTACAGCAAATCACGGATGAAGAGCAGGTAGTGGCAAACAAAATCACCAATCTGGACAACCAGAGGGTTGAGATTATGAAGGACATTGCCAACGTCACAAACAAGGATGTTAACACTTTAAAACTCGTAAATTTGATTCAGATGCTGGAGAGCAGACCCTCTGAAAGCAGTAAGCTGGCAGAGGTGCATGACAAATTGAAAACCGTTGTGAGCAATATGAAACGGGTCAATGAACAGAATGGGGAATTGATTAAACAGTCATTGGAATTGATTGCTTTTGATATGAATCTGCTTCAGGCAATGAATGCGGCACCGGAGACAGCCAACTACAATAAGGGAGCGTATAGCGCCGGAGATGTGATAGGCACAGACAGAGGCGGCTTCGATGCCAAAAGTTAAGTCCAGAGCATGGAAGACCATGCACATACACTTTAGGGTGTATGCATGACGTGAGGTGATAATATGCCGCTGATGGGTAGTTTATATATAGGTACATCCGGATTACAGACAGGACAGAATGCGCTCAATGCAACTGCGCACAATTTGTCCAATATCGATACAACTGGTTATACCAGACAGCAGGCTCTGCTGGGTTCAAAAAATTATATTACCATATCCACAAACTTCGCCGCAGTGTCTAACCAACAGTACGGTCTCGGAGTTGATTTTTCCGCAGTAAGACAAGTGAGAGATTATTTCCTGGATAAAACATACCGCAAGGAATCAGGCCGCAGTATGTTTTATGAAGTGTCCACAGAAGTAATGGAAGAGGTGGAAACCGTTTTGGGTGAAATGAACGGTGAAGATTTCCAGACCTCCCTTACCAATTTATGGACAGCTGTACAGGAATTGGCAAAGGACCCTTCCAGTTCGGTAACCCAGGGTCTTTTGGTGCAGCGTGCATCTGAATTTGTATCCCGTGCAACCTCGGTATATGCGGATTTATCTGCATATCAGGACACCTTGAATTTACAGGTAAAAGAGCAGGTGGATAAGATAAATGAATATGGAAAACAAATTCTGGCATTAAATGACCAGATTCGAAAGATAGAGAGTGGTGGCACGGAACATGCCAACGATTTAAGAGATACCAGAAACCAGATTCTGGATGAATTGGGTAAGCTTTGCAAAATGAATTATTCAGAGGATGCAAGCGGTAACGTTTCCGTCCAGATAGAAGGAAATGATTTTGTAAAAGGAAGTACCTGTTACGAAATAGGATTGCAGGAAGACGCAACCAATGGTTTCTATACTCCTTTCTGGGTGCAGAATGCAGAGTATAAGATTCTGGAAGACGGTACCAAACAATATGATATTACACATGCAAAGGTGTTTGATTTAAATCAGACAGTAGCGTCTACCATGGATACCGATATCGGCGGTTTAAAAGCAACTTTGCTGGCCCGTGGGGACCACAGAGCGGATTATTCCGACATAGAAACCAATTATGACAATATTTCACAGTCTGTTGTAATGAATATCCAGGCCGAGTTTGACCAGATGATTCATAATGTAACCACAAAGATTAATGAAGTACTGGCCAATGTCAGCAATCCGGAAACCGGATATATGTGTGACAAGAACGGTTCGCCCCTTCAGTTGTTCCAGAAAATCACTACTGACGGGTATACGAAGGGAACCGATGCAAACGGCAATACCACATGGACCTACATGGAAGAAGATTTTGCACATCCCGATACCATGTACACCTTGAAAAATCTGAAGGTGAACGCAAACCTGATACAGGAACCGGCCATGTTAAACTTCATGTTAGAGGACGGTTCCGTGGATTATGCTACGGCAGAGGCTCTAAAAGGTGCATTTACCGAAGAAGTTTATACCTTGAATCCCAATGTACAGAAAAAGACCTGTTTCGTAGATTATTATTCTGATATGGTAGCCCAGGTAGCAAACTCCGGCGCAGTATTCAGAAGTATCTATGAAAACCAGCAGACTACGGTAGAAGCAACTTTCAGTGCCAGAGAACAGATCGTGGGAGTATCTTCCGATGAAGAACTTTCCAATATGATTAAGTTCCAGAATGCGTACAATGCTTCCAGCCGTTATATCAATGTAATCAGTGAAATGTTAGAACATATTATCAGCACATTAGCAATGTAAGGAGGGGTAGGATGCCTTCGCAATTTTTTGGATTAAATACTGCATATAAAGGGTTGTTGGCTTCCAATGCTGCACTGAACACCACTTCCAACAACATTGCCAATGTCCAGACAAAAGGCTACAGCAGACAGCAGGTGGTACAGCAGGCAAGTGATGCGTTAAGAGTATTTCAGACTTACGGATGTGCCGGCGCCGGTGTTGATACCCTTGCCATTGAACGTATCCGTGACGAGTTTTACGATACCAAGTACTGGGAGTCCAATACCAATTTAGGTGAGTACAGTATCAAACAGTACTATATGCAACAGCTGGAAACCTATTTTACGGATGACGGAACCACCACAGGATTTAAAACCATATTTGACCAGTTTTCGGTAACCGGATTGCAGGCAGTGATGAAGGATGCCAGCAGTACGGCCACCAAAGCCCAGTTTATCGGTTATGCCGGTGAACTGACGGAATATTTTAACGGTTTGGCAAGCAATCTGGAAAAGGTACAAAAAGACGCAAACCAGGAAATCAAATTAAAGGTAGATGAAATCAATTCCCTGGCAAGTGAAATCGCTTCCCTGAATAAGCAGATTAACGTAATTGAACTGACAGGAACAAAGGCTAATGAATTGCGTGACCGCAGAACGGTGCTGTTGGACCAGCTTTCCCAGATAGCCAATATTGAAACACAGGAAATTCCTATCACAGACCCCAATAATCCGGAGCGCGAAACCGGTGCTTTCCGTTTCCTGGTAAAGCTGGGTGGAGGACAGTTGCTACTGGATACCGCAGATTACAAGCAACTGGAATGTGTGGCAAGAACCTCTTATGAAAAGGTAAACCAGACCGACATTGACGGTTTATACAATATTGTATGGAGCGATGGAGAAGAATTTAATATTTATGATAAGACTTTAGGCGGTGCTTTACAGGGACTGGTAGAGATGAGAGACGGTAACAACACCGAAAACTTTACCGGCCGGATTACTGCTACCGGTAAGAAAGAGGTAGCTGACAGGGACGGTAATATGGTGCCTCATGATACTGTTACCATCGAAGTTTCCGAAAGCTATTTACAGGATATGAACAAATGTAATTTGTCAGATTCCGGCGGTGTTATCAACTTAGGGAACCAGCTTTACTACTACGATTCCTGGTCCTATACCTGTAGCTATGATGCAGCAGGAGAAGCAACATACTCCTATACGTTTGTGCTTTCCGGCGACGAATTAAATGCCAAGAACCTTACCAATGACAGAGTGGGCAAACAGGCAAGTATCGGCCACAGTATCGATTATCAGGGCATTCCCTACTATATGAAACAGATGAATGAATGGGTCAGAACCTTTTCCCAGAAGTTTAATGATATCTTAAACAGTGGCTATGATGCTTACGATAATCCGGGCAATGATTTGTTTGCAGCAAAGATGCCTACCGAGAATGAGCAATATGAATTTGCGGAAGAGTTTAGGTACGATAAACAGACAGACGGAACCGTTACCGTGGATGTGACCGATGACAGTTATTACAAGATGACTGCAAAATCGTTCTCCATTCTGTCTGCCATGATAGAAGATGCAGACCTGCTTTCCACCAGAAAGGATGTATCCGACGGTGTGGAACAGTACGATATTTTAACGGAATTGCAGAGCATGATGAGTGACAAGACCAAGATGAGCTTCAGAGGCAGTACCGCAGGCGAATTTTTGCAGTGTGTCTTATCTGATGTGGCGCTGAATGCAAGCAATGCAAATACCTTTACTTCCAACTACAAGAACATTGTAGGTACCATCGACAATCAGAGAACTTCCATATCCGGTGTGGATGAGGATGAAGAGGCAGTAAACCTGGTAAAATATCAAAACGGTTACAATCTGGCTTCCAAGATGATTCAGACACTGACAGAGATTTACGACCGGCTGATATTACAGACCGGTGTCTAATTAAAAAATAATTTGTTAAAGGAGGATAGACATGCGAATAACAAATAAGATAATGCAGAATAACAACTTAAGCAATATCAATAACAACAAAGTTTTGCAGGACAAGCTGAGTACGCAGATGTCTACCCAGAAAAAGATAAACAGACCCTCCGATGACCCGGTAGTTGCAATCAGAGCTCTGCGTCTGCGCAGCAATGTAACAGAAGCAACCCAGTATTACAGCAAAAATATTCCGGATGCCAAAAGCTGGTTAAGTGTAACCGAGGGAGCTTTAAAGAATACTTCTGAGATTATTACAAGTATGATTGCCCAGTGTACCAAGGGTTCCAACGGAGATTTGACTTCTTCCGACAGAGAAATTATTGCGGAACAGTTAAAGGCGCTGCGGGATGAAATTTATTCTACCGCAGATGTAGACTATGCAGGCAGATATGTATTTGCGGGATATAGAACCGATACCTCCATTAGCTTTAACGAGGAAGAAACGAAGCAGTATACCATTACGGAACAGCTGGACAATACAGCAATTGATTCCATTACCCATATCAGTACCGTGGCACAGACAGCCGGCGGTGATTATGTGGATATCAACGATATCGACAGCAGCAATTACGAAGATATTGCAGTACAGGAAGCAGACATTACCGCCACAGAAGTCCATCGTATCCGTTTGGCATACGCAGACTTAAGTGCAGACTATGTGCCTTCTATTACCAGAGTCACCGGAAAGGATGCGGACGGTAATGTGACAACGGAAGATGTGGTTGCGGCAGATGATGTGACTTTGGTACATTCCTATGATATTCCTACTGCGTATGAGCAGGCAGCAGGGAATCCTGACGGTGTATACTATATTCCGGAAACCGGGGAAATGGTTTTAGGGGAAAATGTGTATGCCAAGATGATGGAATATAAAGATGCGGCAGAGACTTCTACAGTTGACGAAGGCGAAATCCGCATCACTTACGAAAAAACACACTGGCTGGACGGTGACCTGAGACCGGAACATTATTATGCATGTTCTTCCACCGACGAAGAAGGTAAGACCATAGAATATAACCAGAGCTACCTGACCGGCAGCGATGTAGAGAGACAGGTAATCGAATATGATGTGGGCTTCAGCCAGAATATCCGTGTCAATACCACGGCTGATGAAGTGTTTACACCCGGTATCGGCAGAGAAGTGGATGATTTGGTAAAGACTTTGGAGGATGTGCAGAGTCTGGAATCCGCAGCAAAGAAACTGGAAGAGATGTTGGAAAAAGCATCTACGGATGATGAAAAAACATTGTTACAATCCAGACTGAATGCGGCAAATAAAGCATTGACCCTGACCAAGGATAAATTGCAGCATATGTTTGAAAGCGGCATTACCGCCATGCAGGGATATCTGGATGCAAACAATCTGGCCATTACCACCTGCGGTACCAGAAGTTCTAAACTGGCATTGATTGAAAACCGTATGCAGAGCCAGAAGACAAATTTTGAAACCTTAAAATCCGAAAATGAAGATATTGATATTACCGAAGTGGCAATCCAGTTATCCAGTGCGGAATTAACTTACGAAGCGGCACTTATGGCAAGCGGCAAGGTGATGAAAGCAACTTTATTGGATTACATTTAAAATACGGTGGTTACAGGATAATGATAAACAGAACACACTGTTGCTGATAAGCAGAAAGGGAACAATATGAAGGTGAATACAAAAGTATTTGGGGAAGTAGATATTGCGGATGACAAAATCATTGAATTTGCAGGCGGTATTATCGGATTTCCGGAGCTGACCAAGTTTGCACTGATTCATGATGAAGAAAAGGGCGTAGGCGTAGGTATCAGATGGTTACAGTCCATGCAGGAACCTGCCTTTGCAATGCCGGTAATGGATCCGTTGGTAGTAAGAGAAGATTACAATCCGGAAGTGGAAGATGAGTTGTTAACGGATTTGGGAGAATTAAATGAAGACAACCTGCTGGTGCTGGTAACCGTAACCGTGCCGTCTGATTTGACAAAGATGACCGTAAACTTAAAAGGACCCATTGTTATCAATTCCCAGACCAGAAAAGCATGCCAGGTGATTGTGGAAGGAAATGAATATATTGTAAAATATCCTATCTATGATATCCTGCAGGCAAGAAAGGCGGGTGAATAAGTATGCTGGCATTATCCAGAAAGAAAAATGAAGCAATTATTATTAACAACAATATCGAGATTACTGTTTTGGAAGTAAAGGGTGATCAGGTGAAAATCGGTATTTCCGCACCCAAAGAAGTGCCGGTATACCGCAAAGAGGTTTATGTACAGATTCAGGAAGCAAATAAAGAAGCAACCGACACCGCAGGTATGGATGCGCTGAAGAATCTGTTCGGTTAAAAGGCTTTTGGAAGAAAAATGAATGAAAACTGCTGATTGTACGGAAGAAAAACGTAAAATCAGCAGTTTTTTTCAGAAGAACTATAAACTTCCGTTGGATTTTATCCGATAAAAAACATAGAAAACTTGCAATGACGATTCACATGGAGGTGACTAAGATGGCAATTGAACCATTAGGAAGTATGATGAGTGTACAGGCACAGAGCCAGGTACAGACCAAACCGGTAGCGCAGACTACCAAAAATGCAGCAGAATACACGGATGTTTCGGCAAGAGGAGCTGCAGTACAAACAGATAATGCCATTAGCATTGTGGAGAATACCCAGGAAAAGGGCAATTCCAACCAGAACAGTGAAAATGGCAAGCAGCCTTCCAATGAGCAGATCAAAAAGGCAGTGGAATCTCTGAATAAAAAGATGGAGCATTCAGAGGCAGTTTTTGGTGTGCATGAAGGTACCAACAGAGTAACCATTAAGATTGTAGACAGAGATACCAAGGAAGTAATCAAAGAGCTTCCTCCCGAGAAGACTTTGGATATGATTGCCAAGGTTTGGGAGATGGCGGGCATCCTTGTGGATGAAAAGAGATAGGAGGTACCCGTATGGCAATGAGATTATCAGGACTTATGTCCGGTATGGATACAGACAGCGTTGTACAGGAACTGGTAGCAGCAAAGCGTACCAAGGTGGATGACGCAGTCAAAGCCCAGAAAAAACTGGAGTGGAAGCAGGAAGCATGGAAGGACTTAAACAGTAAGATTAAGAGCCTGCAGACCAAGTTTGCTGCCAATATGCGTTTTTCTTCCGCTTATACCAAAAAGACAAGTGTGGTTTCTAACAGCAATGTGGCAAGTGTGCTTACCGGTGAAGGCGCCGTAAACGGTGTGCAGGATTTGGAAGTAGAACAGCTGGCAAAAACCGCTTATTTAACCGGTGGCAAGATTAGCGCCAAAGACGGTTCTTCTTTAACTGCCATGTCAAAGCTTTCTGATATAGACCCCGGCTTTGCGGGTGGGGATATTACTTTTACCCGTAACGGAAAGGCTACAAAGATTGCAGTGGATAAAGATGCCACGATTTCGGATGTGTTAACCGAATTAAAGAATCTGGGATTAAATGCCAGCTTTGATGCAAAGAACCAGAGAATGTTTGTCAGCGCAAAGGAATCCGGTGCGGCAAGTGATTTTTCCTTTAGCGGTTCCGGTGGTGCATTAACTGCCCTGGGATTATCCGTAAAGAATTCCGGTGCGACCAAGATTGACGGACAGGATGCCAAGATTTTATTAAACGGTGCTGAATTTACCAGTAACACTAACGTGTTTGAAATCAATGGTTTAACCATTACCGCTATGCAGGAAACCAAAGCGGGAGAATCTGTTTCTATTACCACCAAAAACGATACCGATGGTATCTATGACATGATTAAGAACTTCATAACAGAGTACAACACCCTGATCAATGAAATGGATAAGTTGTACAATGCAGACTCTGCAAAGGGATATGAACCTTTGACGGATGAAGAGAAGGAAGCAATGTCCGAATCCCAGATTGAAGAATGGGAAGAAAAGGTAAAATCCGCCATGTTCAGTGGCGACAGCAGTGTATCTTCCGTAAGTCTGGCATTAAGAGAAGTAATGGCAAGCGGATTTGAAGTAAACGGTAAGACTATGTATTTATCCAGTTTCGGTATCAATACCATGAGCTATTTTACCGCAGAAGAAAATGAGAGAAATGCTTATCATATTGACGGTGACCCGGATGATGCAAGCACTTCCGGCAATGCGGACAGATTAAAATCCATGATTGCCAGCGATCCGGACAGTGTAGTAAGTTTCTTCTCCCAGTTATCACAGAAGCTGTATACCAAAATGGATGATATGAGTAAATCCGTAACCGGTTATCGTAGCTACGGCAGCTTCTTTGATGATAAGAAGATGCAGACCGATTATGACAGCTATACTTCCAAAATCAAAGAACTGGAAGATAAACTGGCGGACTACGAAGATAAGTGGTATGCAAAATTCAGTGCCATGGAAACCGCTATGGCAAAAATGCAGTCCAACGTAAGTGCAGTAACAAGTATGTTAGGAGGAATGTAGTATGGCATTGCCCAACGCATTTGCACAATACAATAACAGCAAGGTTTTGACAGCATCTCCGGCAGAATTGGTTCTGATGTTGTATGATGGGGCCATCAAGTTCTGTAACATTGCCATTGTGGCGATTGAGAACAAGGACATCCAGAAGGCGCATACCCATATTGTCAAAACAGAAAAAATCATAGATCATTTCCGCGCTACACTGGATATGAAGTATCCGGTAGCCAAGGATTTTGACAGGGTATATGAATATCTGCAGCGCAGACTGTACGAAGCAAACATTAAAAAAGACAAAGAGATTATGGAAGAAGTTTGCGGACATATCCGTTCCATGCGTGATACGTGGAAGGAAGTAATGCGTATCAATAAAACCCAGGATGCAATCTAGAAAGGCGGATGATACCCATGATAATGAATTATCTGACAGTATTACAGGAAAGTCTGGAAAAGAAAAATGCCATTTTAGATGAAATTCAGGTTGTAAACCGCGCACAGAGTGAACTGTTTCAGGCAGAAAAACTGGATTTGCAAAAGTTTGACAGCTATGTGGAGCAGAAGGATACCTATATTAAAGAGCTGGAAGCTTTGGATGAAGGCTTTGAGACCTTATACAATAATGTGAAACAACAGTTACAGCAGAATAAATCACAGTATGCAGAGCAGATAAAGCGTATGCAGCAACTTATCGGTGAGATTACCGAAAAAAGCGTATCCATTCAGGCGCAGGAAAGCAGAACCAGGGATATGATTACGGCTTACTTCAAAAATGAGAGACAGGCTTTGGGCCAGGGAAGACGCTCGTCCAAAGTGGCAATGGGGTATTACCAGAACTTAAGCAAAGCCAGTCAGGAAGTAAACAGCATTATGGATTTGAAGAAATAATCGCTTTAAAAAATTTTTTAAAAAAATTTCAAAAAAGGTATTAAGTATTCGGAAATCACTCCGATATATAATACAAGTAAAGCAAATACAACATTTGCTTACCGGATTAACAGCTTTTGGGATTGCGTACGAATCGTAAAAGCCGGTTATCCAAAACAATCACCAAACGTACGCAAGGATGCGACGTTAATTTCAAGGAGGAAAATATTATGGCAATGATCGTAAAACACAACTTACAGGCAATGAACTCTAACAGAATGTTAGGCGTAAACAGCTCTACTCAGGCTAAGTCCACAGAGAAATTATCATCCGGTTACAAGATTAACCGTGCAGCAGATGATGCAGCTGGTTTATCCATTTCCGAAAAAATGAGACGTCAGATCAGAGGTCTTACTCAGGCTTCCGCAAACGCTCAGGACGGTATCTCTTGTGTACAGACCGCAGAAGGTGCTTTGAATGAAGTTCACGATATGTTACAGCGTATCAACGAACTGGCTGTTAAGGGTGAAAACGGAACTCTTTCTACAGTTGACCGTTCTTACATCCAGGCTGAAGTTAAGCAGTTAATGACTGAAATCGACCGTGTTGCTGATACCACTACTTTCAACGAGCAGAACTTATTAGACGGTTCCTTTACCGCTAAGGGTCTTCTGGTTGGTGCAGAAGCTGGACAGCACATCGACATTTCCATCACTGCTATGAACATGACCAATCTGGTTGCTAAAGCAAGTGAAGCTAACATTACTTTCGATACCGATGGTGATGATACTACTGCAGAAGTTGCTATGGATCAAACAATGGCTCAGAGCGTTGTTGATAAGTTCCAGACCAACTATAACGGCGAAACTTCCGGTACAACTGTTGCTTCCGCAAAAGACTTCGCTAGCTTAAACGCATTCGTTAAGACCGCATTGCAGACCGTTTCCAAACAGAGATCTGACCTCGGTGCAGTTCAGAACCGTCTGGAACACACAATCGCTAACCTGGATAACGTTGTTGAAAACACCACCAGTGCAGAAGCTCAGATTCGTGATACCGATATGGCTACTGAAATGGTTAAGTACTCCAACAACAACATCCTGCAGCAGGCAGGACAGGCTATGTTGGCTCAGGCTAACCAGGCTAACCAGGGCGTATTGTCCTTACTTGGCTAATCGAATTGATTATTGCAAACCTAAGGGAACCGGCCTAGCCGGTTCCTTTTTGGCATTACCTGAAGTAGCATAGTTTTGGTAGTGAAAGAGTGAGGGCAGGCGTATGATAATTAAACATAATATGTCTGCATTAAATGCAAACAGAATGTTTGGCCTTACTACAGAACAACATGCGAAAACTGCTGAAAAATTAGGTTCCGGATACCGAATCAACCGTGCAGCGGATGATGCAGCCGGATTATCCATTTCTGAAAAAATGAGACGCCAAATCAGGGGGCTGTCCCAGGCATCCTTAAATGCTGCGGACGGTATTTCCTGCGTGCAGACTGCAGAAGGTGCCTTAAACGAAATTCATGAGATGCTGCAACGTATCAATGAATTGGCAGTGAAAGGCGAAAACGGTACACTGGCATCGGTGGACCGTACCTATATCCAGGCAGAAGTGAAACAGCTTATGAATGAAATAGACAGGGTTTCCATGACTACTACATTTAATGAGCGCAGTTTGCTGGACGGCACATTTACCGGAAAAGGATTACAGGTAGGTGCAGAGGCGGGAGAACACATTACCATATCCATTCGTTGTATGGCAGTGAATGAATTGATGATGGAAGCTTTCTGTACACCGGTGACAAAATTTGATACAAAACATGCGGATTCTTCCTATATCGATGGAGGTATTTCCAAAGAATATGCAGAAGACGGAGAGAATGTTTTCGTTCCGGGCATGTTGTTTAGATTCTATGAATTTGATGCAGATAAAGTGGTGGGAGATTACACCGGCAGATATGTAACAGCCGAAGGTGCAGCAGCTGATGATGGCAAAGCACCCGGCACTTCTGATTTTGCGGCACTGAATGCCTTTGCAAAAAGTGCCATGGAAACAGTGTCCAAGTATCGTGCGGATTTGGGCGTTGTGCAAAACCGGCTGGAACATACCATATTTAATCTGGATAATGTTGTGGAAAACACTACGGCGTCGGAATCGTTGATTCGAGATACGAATATGGCGTTAGAGATGGTGAAACATGTAAACAACAATATTCTGTTGCAGTCGGGACAGGCGATGATGGCGCAGGCAAATCACTCTAACCAGAGTGTTTTGGCGTTGTTGTATTAA
This sequence comes from Lachnospiraceae bacterium, assembly GCA_045580245.1. Lineage (GTDB taxonomy): Bacteria > Bacillota > Clostridia > Lachnospirales > Lachnospiraceae > Acetatifactor. The sequence goes on along the minus strand of JAZNNL010000101.1, from coordinate 11,619 downwards.
AGGCTCATGCCCCTGTTACAAATGAACTAGTTGACTTATAAGTTTAGCCTCTATTATAAATAGTGGCACATTATAAACCTGTAGTAAATGAATCGGCTCCACGTTGTCACTAACGTCGCCTTATTCATTTACTACAGGTTTTTCGTTGTCTCGTCATTATAATAGGGGCTTTGCTATGCGTCGCTATATTCATTTGTAACAGGGGCGTTAATACAACACCGCCAAGGCACTCCGGTTAGAAGTGAGGCTATGATAATAGGGCTACTGCCGGGGGATAGTCGCCGCACATTTTTAGGAATTTGACTGCCAGCTCATTTTCGCCGGCCATTCCCAGAATGCGTCCGATTTGGTAATAGGACAGGTAGGTGTTGGCACCGTCTCTGTTGGCAAATTCAAAATCAGTAGCTTGGGTAAAACAGTCCAGAGCCTGATTATACATTTTATTTTCTAAATAAATCATACCCATCAGGTATACAAAATCTGCGGATATGGCAAATTCATCATAGATATTCTCGAAAAGTAAAGCTTCTTCTTTGCGACCCAGTTTTAAAAGTTCAAAACCATATTCCACAACCATTGCCTGTACATAAGCCAGTTCCGGTTCCAATTCAAACGCAAGACCTTTACTGAAATACGCGCAGGCTTTTTCAGAATCGTCGATAATCTGGTATCCTTTGCCCAGCTGATAATATACATAAGGATTGTCCGGCTCTTTCTCAAGCTGTTTTAGCAGAAGCTCTACGTTTCTATGGGACTTAGCAAGGCGGGCTTCTTCAGTCATGCAGTACCCGTCGTGACCGATAGAGGTCTTTAGTAAAAAAGTTTCAAAAGTTTTTTCATATTTAGGCGTCAGCTGCTCGTGGATGGTGCCCGTATAGTGGAATAGCTTTTTGGAAAAGAAACGTTCCGTTCGGTCGGTGGTCTTTCCTGGAGCATCGGGCGTGCCTGTAATATTGTGTCGATCCACGGAACCTACCGCATGAGACAGATTTTTTCGGAAATACTCTAATTCCTCAACATCGATGGTTTCTATCCATTCATCGCAGTCTATCATAAAAATCCAGTTGTTAGTTGCTTTATCCAAAGAAAAATTTCTGGCAGCGGAAAAATCATCCACCCAGACAAAGTCAAAGATTTTATCGGTATATTTGGATGCCAGTTCTTTGGTACGATCCGTGGAACCGGTATCTACCAGTACGATTTCAAAACCGTAGGGAGCCAGAGAGGATAAGCATCTGTCAATATTCTTTTCTTCGTTCTTTGCAATGATACATACAGAAATCGGTAACATAGTATCTCCTTTGTGAAGTGAGCGGTGGCGCTAGCCGGACAGAGAGCCGGACTACAGATTATGTATCCAATTCAGCCAGTCTGTCCAGTGCAGGTTTAAAATCTCCGCATTTTTTATAAAGTTTCACAGCAGTGTCGATATCGCCCAAGACTTCATTGATACAACCCATATTGTAAGTGGGAATAAAAGAATTTGCACCGGTGACATGGGCTTCCTCAATGGTTGTGGCTTTTAAAAATTCCTGCATGGCCTTCACAATCAGACCATTTCTTAAGTAAATCAGCCCCATCAGGCAGACAAAATCTGCTGAAAAAGCAAAATCCTCATAGATGTTTTCAAAAAGCATGGCCTCTTTAAAACGTTCCAGATGAAGCAGGGCATATCCGTAACCGATTACCATCATCTGCACATATTCTGCCCGGGGGTCCAGTTCGTATTCCAGACCTTTCCCATAATAATAGCAGGCATTTTCATCATCATGGATGGAATTGTAGGACTGGCCTATCTGGAAATACAGATAAGGGTCATCCGGGTTTTCTTCCAACATCTTTAATAAAAGCTCGTTGTTACGCTTTGCCTTTTTAATCATATCTTCGGGAGAGCCGTTGTAACCGCAGTGTTCCACTACAAGAGGTATACTCACACGCTCAAATTCTGCTCCGTCCAGACGGCGCACCTGTTCGTGGATAATGGCTTCGTAATGATATTGCCTGCGGTCAAAGAAACGCTCTACCTGGTCTGTGTATACACTGTCCGTGCCGTTCATGGCATAGTGGTTGCGACGGGAAAGCATACCTACACCGTTGGGATATTGATTTATCAACATCTCAAAGCCTTCCGGATTTAAATTATCCACATATTCGTCGCAATCCAGTACCAGAATCCAGTCATTTTCGGCACACTGCAAGGAAAAGTTTCTGGCTGCTGCAAAATCGTTAATCCATTTAAAGAAAAAGATTTTGTCAGTATATTTTTGGGCGATTTCAACGGTTTTGTCAGTAGAACCGGTATCCACCAGCACGATTTCGTGAGGATAGGAACCCATATGTTGCTTTATGGAAGATAGGAAGGCTTCCATATTCTTTTCTTCATTTTTTGCAATAATGCAGATGGAGATAGGTGTCATAGTAAGATCCTTTCCGGGTTATTTGTCTAACATTGAGAGAAGTTTCTGGCACAGGGCAGTGCTTTTCTTTAATTCATCACTTAAGTTTTTCTTCTCAGCCGACAAAGTAGACATGGTATTGTAAATCTGTGGGTTGTTTATACAGGCGTGTAAAAATTCTTCCATAAGTTCCGCGTAGAAAGGGGTTTTCTTTGCATAATCCCACCAGAGCTGTTCGATATCATAGTGAACACATTCTCCTTCCCAAGGCTTGGAGCCTGCAAAGTGAATGATAGTCGTTTCGTTCTTAACATCTTCATAGTGAATATCATGATTGTACGCCAGTCGGGAGAATAAGTCGTATTGATATTCATCCACAAATTTTAGCTGGTTCCAGTGGCTGTAATTTAATAAATCCTGATCAGGAGCCAACATTTTGTAATCCAGAGCTTTTGCTAAAGCCATATATTTGGCAAAAGAATATTCTCCGCGTAAATGACTGATATTCCAAAGCATCATACCGGCGTTGAAATAGGTAAAACCATTTGTAATATGTTCCTTAAAAATAATATCGCGGGAATCGCCAACAGGAAAATCTACGGTCATATCCTTACATACGCAGAAATTCCCTCCTTCAAAATCGGTAAAATATAAGTCCCGGATGGGTTTGTTAATAATCATATCCACGTCAAGATAAAGAAGCCTGTCCACATCTTTAGGTAAAATATCCAGAAGCATCAGTCTGTAATATGTTTCTAAAGACCACATACTGGTTGTGGGTAAATCCGCAGGGAAAGCAGACTCATCTATCTTTAAGAAGTGAATGGTGTGTGAGTATTCCTTTGCCAGATTCTGCAAATGTATTTGGTCGCTGTCTGTTAAATCACTATGTAACAGATAGACATGAATGTCTGCATCCGGCTGATTCATAAAAAGGGAAGTCAGCATTACATAGGTATACCTCATGTATTTACTGTTTAATGCGGTTGCAATATTGATTCTGTCTTGTGTCATAGATAATGGTCTCCTTAAAAAGGCATTAGATTGACAGGGAAATGCCACAAATATGTTGAAGCAGTTCATTTTTTTTACAATATATGATAATATATTTATATTATCATAAAACTGAAGTTAGTAAAAGGATAAGGGATGAAAAAGAAAATTTTAGTCTATAAATGGGGCTCTGTCAGTGAGCCACTGTTTTGCGAAGCCCTGAAATGGTTGAATAGAGAGTACACAGAGTTCTCCATGGAAATGAAAAATTACCATGCGGATGCTGCTTTTGCCCAGGCTTTTATACAGGCGATTCACAAAGAACCGGTAGAAGCTGTATTTAGTTACGACTATTTTCCACTGATATCCATGATTTGTGAGATGAATCATATTCCTTATCTTTCCTGGATATACGATTGCCCCCAGTATACGCTTCTTTCTCAGACATTGACCAATTCCTGTAATTATATTTTCTGCTTCGATAGGGTGTATGCACAACAACTGGCATATTTGGGAGCCCGGAATTGTTACCACTATCCGCTGGCAGGGGATACGGAATGGTATGAGAGGGCGAAAAAGCAAAGGGAAAATGCACAGTATATTTGCGATATCTCTTTTGTAGGAAATCTTTATAACGGTGCAAAGAACCGTTTCAGGCAGGCGGAGCTTTCACCTTATACCGCAGGTGTGGCAGAAGGGATTATAGAGTCCCAGTTATTAATTTATGGCACCAATTTTGTAGCGGAAACGTTACCCGATGCGGTTGTGGAAGAAATTGCCGAGGCATGTAATCTCTCCCTTGGGGCAGAATATCACTTTGATGTAAGGGGATTGGCGGCAGATGTACTGAATATGGAAGTAGCCGCCAGAGAAAGAGAGCGGGTACTAAGTGTTGTGGCAGATTTATGTCCGGTAAGATTGTATACAGGTTCAGAACTGCCGGACAATTTGAAAAACAAGCAATTGGATGTGCGTGGTTATGCAGATTACCAAAGTGAGGTACCACTCATTTTTCACAACAGTAAAATCAACTTAAATATTACTTCCAAAACCATTACATCCGGCATTCCCCAGAGAATCTTTGATGTATTAAGCTGCGGTGGTTTTTGCCTGACCAATTACCAGCCGGAGGTGGCAGAGTATTTTGCTGACGGCGAAGACCTGGTAATGTATACCGATATGGCGGACTTGGTTGAAAAAGTGCAGTACTATTTGGAGCATGAAGAAGAAAGAAAACAGATTGCGAAGAACGGGTACCGGAAAGTGAAAGAGGAGTTTGGGGTGAAGGAAAGAGTGGAAGGGATGCTTGCGGTGCTTTGTTAGGATAGGGGCAGAGTCTGTCGGTGGTTTGGCGGTGAGAAATACCGTGGTACCGGTGTAAAATAGTTCAAAAATATAAGGTTTTAAGATAAATACGACGATATATATTTATAGGGCTGACGCAAGGAGGAGAGGGATGCGTAGATTTATAAAAAGGGAAATAGTTAATATTTTGCATACGCTTGAGCAGGCTGCAAATAAAACACAGACCTTATTAGGCTCCGGACGTCAGGATGTATTACAGGTACTTTTGACAGATTGTCAGGAGGCTGCCATAAGTATCGGAAATCAGATTGAGGAATCCGAGGGAGAAGGCACGGAAGCGGTTTTAGAATTGCAGGAATATTGTGAGTTACTGTATCTTACGCTGATGGGGGATATTAAGGCTGCGGCAGGCTTACGGAAAAGTATTGTAAAAGTCTGCAATCTGGTAGAAAAGTTCCCGGAAACCTTAGAAATCGTTTTTTTGCCGTACAAAGTCAGCATGTGGGACTCCATGGAAAGTATCTGGATGGCTGCAATGGCAGATGATACATGCAATGTACATGTAATACCCATTCCCTATTTTGATAAAAATCCGGACGGAAGTCTTGCGCAGATGCATTACGAAGGGGAATTGTATCCGGAGTATGTACCTGTTGAAAGATATGACGGATATGATTTTAAAGTCCAAAAGCCGGATGTTGTTTATATTCATAATCCTTATGATGAATACAATTTTGTAACCAGTGTACATCCATTTTTCTATTCTTCAAATTTGAAACAATATACGGATAAATTGGTATATGTACCATATTTTGTAAGTACCGATTACATAAAAGAAGACTATTGTGTTCAGGCAGGAATAGTGTATGCTGACAGCGTCGTGGTGCAATCGGATGTAATTCGGGATACCTACGTCAAGAATTGCAAAAAGGTATTGGGTAAAGATTTTCCCGGAAAGAAAATAATTGCATGCGGTTCGCCCAAGTATGATAAGGTAATCCGCATGATGAAAGACGGAATAGAGATACCTGAAAACTGGAAAGACAAAATCAAAGACAAAAAAGTTGTATTATACAATACACATTTAAATACATTGTTGAAATACGAAACGGTTGCAATCAACAAAATTGAAGCTGTTTTTGCGTATTTTGCTTCTCAGGATGAAGCGGTATTGTTGTGGCGTCCTCATCCGTTGAGTAAGGAAACACTGAAATCCATGCGTACCGAATTGTATGAACGGTATTGTGAATTGGAACAGAAATTTTTAACAGAAGATATTGGAATCTACGATGACAGTGAAGATATGTATCCGGCTATTTATGTTGCGGATGCATATTATGGTGACAGTAGTTCGGTCATTACTGTTTTTGGTGTGACCGGCCGACCGATATGTCTGCAAAATGTAACCATTCCTGATTGTAAAATGAAGGGACAGCGTTTTGAGAGCGTTTGTGCGGATGGTAAAGTTTTGTATTTTGCCAATATGGACACCAATACACTTGGGGCTTTCTGTCCCCAAACCGGAGAAGTGTTGAAGTTGGGGCAATTTCCCCAAGCAGATGGAAGACAGAAAAGAATCACACAGAATATAGGTATGTGGAGCGGAAAATTATGGATGCTTCCTTTTAACGGGAACTGTGTATATGCCTATGATTTGAATACCGGGGAATGGGAGTGTTATCCATTGCCCAAAGAGTGGCCGACGGAGTGTACCAAGAACATAATCTTTGCCGGCAAACAAATCGGCAGATATTACTATGGATTCTGTGCCGGCAGATACGGAGTGATGAGACTGGATATGGAAAACGGTGAAATCGCGTATTGCCGTAACAGACTGGAAGAATACAAACAGGGATTGTTACCCTCTGTAAACAGTGCAATTTGCCGCCAGGATTGTTGTGTGGTAAATGAAAAAATATATGTAGCGTGCATGACCGGAAATATGGTTTTGGAATATGATACAAATACCATGGATATCACCGTGCATACAGTAGGTGATAAGGCGTGCGGATATGCAACTTTGTGTTACGACGGAGAAAATTTCTGGCTGACGGAAACAGGTGGCAGATTGATTAAATGGAACCATATTACCGGTCAAACACAGGAAATTCCTTTAGAGCTCAGCACGTTTTCCGAACCGCTTCAGTGTGGATATGCATCGTCTTTGTATGCCGGCGGATATGTATGGTTGTTTGCACATTCTGCCAAAGAGAATCTGCGGATTAACGTACAGACGGGAGAAGCCGCAATAGTATATTCTTTTGCCGACGGAACAACAACCTTTCCTGCAAAGGTTACAAAGAGCTGGTGTACAGATACGGATGTTTACTTTGTGGATGCTGTGAAACACGTTTTGGTACAAATGGATTGTAACACGTTACGTATAAGGGAGTACGAAATTCCCTATTTGCAGGAAGACACAAACCGGATGTGGGAATCTGAGAAGCTCAGTTCTTATAAAGATTATGTACATAGGGAAGGAACGGAACCGGGTAAAAGTACCCAAGGACTGGTCCGGTACATTTTGGGTTCCGAAAAGGTACGGAGTGAAGGTCAGACAAAATGTTTTCTGGAATTTACAAAGTATCCGGAAGGTAATGCCGGCGAAATGATACACCGGAAGATAAAAGAAAAGGATTGGTAAAAGAGGATGAATATTGCATTAATACTGGCGGGAGGAGCAGACCCCAAGTTTCAGTTAAGAGTACCGAAGCAGTTTGTCAATGTGGATAACAGGCCGATTATTGTGTATACATTGGAAAAATTTCAGAATCATCCTGAGATTGATGAAATTGTGGTTGCCTGTTTGAGCGGCTGGCAGGAAATGGTAAAGGCATATGCAAAGCAGTTTAACATAACGAAACTGACTAAGGTTGTAGAAGGTGGAGAAAGCGGACAGGCTTCTTCCAGACAAGGTGTAAATGCATTGGTATCCACACATGAAAAAGACGATATCATTATTTTGCACGATGCGATCAGACCGCTGGTTACGGATGAAGTAATTTCTGACTGTATCAGGGTATGCCGGAGGAGAGGCATGGGGGTGGCTGCTGTTCCGTCCCAGGAAACCATTATGAAAACTGAAGATGGAAAGATTGGGAATGAGAATATTTCCCGTTTCTCCGTCATGAGAATCCAGACGCCGCAGGCGTTTTATCTGGGAGAATTGTCACAAATGCATGAGGAAGCCATAAAAGAAGACATTTGCAATGAGTGGGAAATGAGCAGCGTGGTAGCCAAGCTGGGAAGAAAGGTATATTTTTCCCAGGGTGCAGAAGTAAATATCAAAATCAGCTCCATAGAAGATGTGGAAATGTTTAAGGCATTGCGTACAAAGAGGGATGAATAGTGTGAAAAATTAATTTTTCACACGCAAATTTGTGCCTGCGGTCCAAAGTTTGCAGGCGTCAGGAAGGCATGGTTGTTAGTATATGAATATTGCACTTTTACTGGCAGGGGGAAGCGGTAACCGCACAGGACAGGATATACCGAAACAATTTATCTGCGTTTATGAAAAACCCGTAATTATTTATACATTGGAGGCTTTTGAAAAGCATCCGGATATAGATGGTATTATTGTGACCTGTCTTGAAGGCTGGCAGGATATTTTGTGGTCCTATGCCAGAGAAGCCAAAATAACAAAATTGAAATGGATTGTGGAAGGCGGTGCCAACGGACAGTCATCAGCCAAGAATGCATTGGATGCCTTACAGGGGGTATGCAAACCGGATGATTTGCTGGTGATTCATGATGCGGTACGTCCCAATATTTCTCAGGAAATAATATCCAATGCCGTTGCGGTTTGCAAGAAATACGGTTCGGCAGTGGCAGCTATTCCCTGTGCCGAAACAGTTATTCAGACAACAGATAAAAAGCAGGGGAATGTGAATGTGGACAGGGATTCCATTATGCGTATCCAGACACCCCATGTATTCCCTTACGGCAAACTGGTTTGGGCTCATGAAGAAGCAGCTAAAAGAGGCATTACCGGTGCAACCACGGCAAGTACACTTTTGATAGATTTGGGAGAAAACATTCATTTTTCAATTGGGTCAGAGAAGAATTTAAAAATCACCACGGCGGAAGATTTGGAAATTTTTACAGCCCTGTATAAAGTGAAAAAAGAGGAATGGATTAAAGCATGATTGCAATAAGCAAAAGGATATATATATTCGGTGCTCATACGCGGGCACAAAATTTATATGCATATATAAAGACACTGTTTCCGGAAACAAAAGTAGAGGCTTTTTTGTTTGATAACGATGAAAGTAATCCGGACAATATTGACGGCATTCCGGTTCTCTCTTTGGAAAGTCTGGACAAGCTGCCTCAAGAAGCGGATATCTGGCTGGCTGTCAAGAGCATCTTTTTTAAAAATATAAAGGAGCGGATTTTGCAAAAAGGTGCCGGGAATATAGTTTGCGTTACGCCGGAAGCGGACAATGAGTTAAGGAATTTATATGTAAAGAAGGTGTTTTCTGAAAAAGGAATGCCTTTTGAAAAGGCAGATACTCTTTTGGAATCCGGTCAGCAGAAGGGTGAAGCAAATACTAATAACACAATTATTTACATGGCCAAAAGTATCTATGACAAACCGATTAAGGAAAGTTTCAGTGCTTCTTACATAGAAACGGTTCAGGCCGGGGCGTCATTAACGCAAGAAAGAATTGCCGGGCTTTTAGACTGTATGGGAGAAAATATTTCTGACAAAAACAGGCAGTATTGTGAACTTACGGTATTGTACTGGATGTGGAAAAATGCCAAGGCTTCTTATTTGGGACTATGCCACTACAGAAGACATTTTCTGTTATCGGAGGATGAAATCGGCCGGTTACCGGAAAGCGGTATTGATGCGGTATTGCCGGTTCCTTCTATTTGTCAGCCATCCATAGGGGACAATTACCGGAAACGCCATGCTGCAGAGGATTGGGACTATCTGTTGAAAGTAATACGGGAAAAGTATCCCCAAATGTATGAGGTGGCACTCAGCCTTTGGGAAAGTCCTGAGTTTGGAAATTTGTATTATACCTGTAACATGTTTATCATGAAAAAACAGATTTTGGATGAGTATTGTGCATGGTTATTTCCGATTCTGGAGGAAGTGGTCCGGTTTGCCGGTGAGAAGCAGGATACCTATCAAAACAGATATCCAGGCTTTTTGGCAGAACGGCTGTTGACCTTGTATTTTGTGTATTATAAAGACAAGTACAAAATAGCATATGCAGACAAGCGGTTTATTACCGGAGATGAGTGAAGGAGATGATAATGGGGATGTTTGATGCGTTAAGAGACCGCATACAAAAGGGAGAAGAGTTATATATATACGGAGCGCAGCACCATGCCCATTGCATGTGTATTGCACTAAAACTGTTATTGCCGCATATCCGCATACCTCACTTTATTGTGGCGGACCGTACAGGAAATCCTCCAAATTTGGAAGGGATTCCGGTTAAGGAGTTACGGGAATGCACAGAGCATAAAAAAGACATTTTGATACTGGTGGCGTGCTCCGAAAAATATTATGGGGAAATAGAAACAGCTTTGCTGGAAGCAGGCTTTACCAATATTATAAACGGTACATTCGGTGGTGAGTTTGATCACGAAGTCCGTGAATTATATTTTAACACAGTTAAAGGCGAACACGGCTTTACCATGCTGAAAGAAGTGCAGATGCCGGAGGCTTGTTTAAAAGAAGATAGGGAAACTGCTGAGGGAAAAGACCGTAATGAAAGAAAAACTGTTTCCGTGTACATGGCCAAAAGTGTAGTGGACAGACCGTTGCAGTCTGCGGGAGAAATTCCTCCGTATATGCACACGGTACAGGCAGGTGCAGCGCTGACAGAAGAAAAAATAGCGGAACACAGGGATGACCTGGGAATTAATATATCCTGCAAAAACAGAAATTACTGTGAATGTACCGTTACCCATTATGTATGGCAGCACGCCAAAGAAGATTATGTAGGATTGTGTCATTACAGACGGAGATTTCAGTGGGATGATACCGATATGGAGAAGATTGAGGCCGGTCTGGTAGATGTTATTCTGCCCAATCCGGTTATAACGGTAAAGGGCGGGTATAGTATCCATCACAAGCCCTATGTAGGGGACCCGGAATATAACACCATGCTGCAGGTGTTACAGGATGCGTATCCCGAGTATTACCGGACTGCATCAGCGGTTATGGAGGGAGACTTCTTTTATCCATGCAATATGGTTTTGGCAAAAAGGGAAATATTTGGAGCCTATGCTGCATGGCTTTTTGATGTATTATTTAAAGTGGAAGCAGTGTGCGGAAACGAAAATGAGCGGACGGACAGATATCTTGGATATCTGGCAGAGCATTTGACTACATTTTACTTTGTGCACAATAGGAACAGCCTGAGAATAGCACATAGCAGGATGGAGATTCTGAAGTAACAAAAGAGGTGATACTGGTATGAAAATCGGTATTCTGACATTTCACGGGGCAGATAATTTTGGGTGTGTATTACAGTGTATGGCATTACAAAACGCCATGGAAAGCCTGATACCCGAAGCACATGTAGAAATTATTAATTATGTGATGCCCAATCTGGTAGAAAAGAAACTTTTTATATCCCAAGAACAATACCGGGATGTAAAAAGGAGATTGGGTAAGAAGGCGGCAAGAAAAAGGATTCTGGAAAACTTAAGAACCCTACCCGGAAGAGCCGCACGTATACGCAAGTTTAAGAAATTTAGAAACGGCCGTTTGCATATATCGGGAGAGGTATTTTCCCGGGCAGATGTATTGGGTACCTTCGGTTATGACGTTTTTGTGGTGGGCAGTGACCAGGTATTCAACCGTGCGTTAATAAAAGGAAAAGAGGATATATTCTTTTTGGGAAAAGCACCGGCCGGTGCAAAAAAAATCAGTTATGCCGCAAGTCGGAGGCCAAGCGGTCTT
>JAZNNL010000100.1:0-26748 GCA_045580245.1 Lachnospiraceae bacterium | reverse complement strand
GGTGGCATATACCGCAACAGCCCTTGCCATGCGCTATGACGTTTCCTTAGAAGACGCATTTCTGGCAGGCCTTTTACATGATTGTGCAAAAGAAATAGAGGAAGATAAAATGATTGCCATGTGTAAAAAGCATCATATCTGGATGTCCGAATCCGAACAGGCAAATCCTTCTTTATTGCATGCCAAATTAGGTGGTTTTATCGCCATGCATACGTATCATGTGGAGGATCCCGATATCATCAATGCCATATTGCATCATACCACCGGCAGACCGGAAATGTCACGTTTGGAAAAGATTATCTTTATTGCAGATTATATTGAACCGGGCAGAAATAAAGCAGCAAATTTGGATGCTATCAGAAAACTGGCTTTTATCAATTTAGATGAAGCATTGTTAAAAATTCTTAGTGATACCTTAGAGTATCTGCAAGAAAGAGATAAAGCAATCGATCCCATGACCGGACAAACATACCAATATTATAAAGAAGCGTTCGAAAACACACACTAGGAATTATCTGTGTAAAAGTGCAGATAACTATATAAGTAAGAAGGAGACTACTATGGAAAATATATCTAAAGAAATGGCAAAACTGGCTATTCAGGCTTTGGAAGATAAAAAAGCGGAAGATATCCGTGTTATTGATATTAGTGAAGTATCTGTGGTTGCCGACTATTTCATTATTGCAGACGGTTCAAACCGCAGCCAGATTCAGGCACTGGCAGATAATGTGGAAGAAACCCTGGGCAGAGCAGGTTATCCCATGAAACAGGTAGAAGGTTATACTACCGCCAACTGGATATTAATGGACTTTAACGATATTATTATTCATATTTTTGATAAAGAAAACCGTCTGTTTTACAATCTGGAACGCATCTGGAGAGACGGAAAGGATATTGACCCCCAATCCTTATAATTTCATTTCTCGAAAAATAACAGGTCCGGTTATCATCAAGCCGGACCTGCTACTTTTTCTTATATTCTGTTTTAAGAGCACTATGCTTCGGAATCTCTGCCGATTCTTCCTAAGAAGGTTAAGAGATACAGTCCGCAAATTCCGACTACGACGTATACGATTCTTGAAAGCAATGACATATCTCCAAAAATAAAAGCTACAAGGTCGAAACGGAACAAACCTACCAAAAGCCAGTTTAAACAACCGATTACAGAGATAAGCAACGCAGTCAAATCAAGCCATTTCATTCTCATAAGTCTACCTCCTTCCGTTCTTATTCTGCGTTATAAGAGCTTAAATTATGCAAGCAGAAGCGTACATTTAAAAAAAGGTATTTTTATTCCATTTTTTTGAAAAAAACCGTCTCATTTAAATTAAATCTTGACAAAATTTGTATAAAGTGTATATTTTATATGTATTGGGTGTACGTAAATTTTTACATCCGAAGAAATAAGGAGGATATCTATTATGAAAAACATGAAAAAAGTACTCAGCTTAGCTTTAACAGCAGTACTTGCAGTATCCCTTACAGCATGCGGCGGTAACAACGAAGATGCAACCACTTTCAGAATCGGTGGCATCGGACCTACTACCGGTGGTGCAGCAATTTACGGTACTGCAGTTATGAACGCAGCTCAGCTTGCAGTTGATGAAATCAATGCAGCAGGTGGCGTTAACGGTTATGAATTAGAATTAAACTTCCAGGATGATGAGCATGATGCAGAAAAGTCTGTAAATGCTTACAACACTGTAAGAGACTGGGGCGCTAAGATTATCTTAGGTTCCGTAACCTCTGCTCCCTGTATTGCAGTAGCAGAAAAGACACAGGCTGACAATGTATTCCAGATTACCCCTTCCGGAACTGCAGTTGACTGTGTAAAATATGACAATGCTTTCCGCGTATGCTTCTCTGATCCCACACAGGGTATCATTGCAGCACAGTACATCAAAGCAAATGCATTAGGTGCTAAGGTTGCAGTTATTTACGACAGCTCCGATACCTATTCTACCGGTATCTATGAATCCTTTGCAGCAGAAGCAAATACACAGGGTCTGGAAATCGTTGCAGCAGAAGCATTTACCGCTGATACCAAGACTGATTTCTCTGTACAGTTACAGAAGGCAAAAGATGCAGGCGCTGATCTGTTATTCTTACCTATCTACTACAGCGAAGCAGCTTTGATTTTAGCACAGGCTTCCCAGATTGAATATGCACCTGTTATTTTCGGTGTAGACGGTATGGACGGTATCTTAGGTGTAGAAAACTTTGATGCAGCATTAGCTGAAAATGTTATCTTCTTAAGCCCTTTCACCAGCACTGTTAACGAAAAAGCAGAAGTATTCAGTGCAGCATACGAAGAAAAGTATGGTGAAATTCCTAACCAGTTCGCAGCAGATGCTTACGATGCAGTTTATATCATTAAGCAGGCATTAGAACAGGCTGAAGCAACCCCTTCCATGAGCGAAAGCGAACTTTGCGAAGCATTAAAAGCAGCAATGGTAACTATCGAATTCAGCGGTACTACCGGTAACAGCATTACCTGGGGCGCTGACGGAGAACCTACCAAGGAACCTATCGTAATTAAGATTGTTGGTGGCGTATATACCATTATGTAATTTAATTTTATACATCTTTATGTATATATTAACATTTCTAAGAAACAGCATCACAATTTGTGGTGCTGTTTTTGCTTGCACAAATATATGGTATCATGGTATACTTAATAGAATGTAAATGTGTGAGAGTTGGAGGTAACTATGAGTTTTATTCAATATTTGATTAACGGCATCAGCTTAGGCAGTATATATGCCCTGATTGCACTTGGTTATACCATGGTTTATGGTATTGCAAAAATGTTAAACTTTGCACATGGTGATGTTATTATGGTAGGTGCATTTACCGTATATACTATCTGCAGTACATTGGGATTGCATCCCATTCTTGGCATTATCATTGCAGTCGTATTGTGTACTGCATTAGGTATTACCATCGAAAAAGTAGCCTATAAGCCTTTGCGTAAGGCTGCGTCTCCTTTAGCCGTATTGATTACCGCTATCGGTGTCAGCTATTTATTACAGAATCTGGCATTATTAATTTTTGGTGCCAATACCAAATCCTTTACATCTGTGATTACCATGGAACCTATTAAGATTGCAGACGGACAGATCAGCATTTCAGGGGAAACATTAGTTACCATCCTTGTATGTATTGTTATTATGATTGCTTTGATGATTTTTATAAACAAATCCAAAGTAGGGCAGGCTATGCTTGCTGTTTCTGAAGACAAAGGTGCAGCGCAGTTAATGGGTATTAACGTAAACAGTACCATTGCCATTACCTTCGCAATCGGTTCCGCTTTAGCTGCCATTGCAGGTGTATTGCTTTGTTCTGCATATCCGTCTCTGACACCGTATACAGGTTCCATGCCCGGTATTAAAGCATTCGTTGCTGCGGTATTCGGTGGTATCGGTTCCATTCCCGGTGCATTTATCGGTGGTATTTTATTAGGTATCATTGAAATTTTCGGAAAAGCTTATATTTCATCCCAGTTATCCGATGCAATCGTATTTGCTGTGTTAATCGTTGTTCTTTTGGTAAAACCCAGTGGTCTTTTAGGAAAGAACATTCAAGAAAAGGTATAAGGGGTGAGAACAATGCAAAAAGAAAAAACAAGTATCATTTCCAAAGTGAAAAATATGAATAAAACCTTAAAAAGTAACTGCATTACATATGGTATTGTAATGATTTCTTTTCTTATTATCCAGTTACTTTTAAGTGCCGGTGCATTGAGTAACCTCTTTAAAGGGTTATTGGTTCCTCTTTGCATATATGCCATTTTAGCAGTTTCTTTGAATTTAACCGTAGGCATTTTAGGTGAGTTAAGTCTTGGTCACGCCGGATTTATGTGTATCGGCGCATTTGTGGGCGCATTTTTCTCAAAATGCATGGTAAATACTATTCCCAGTGCATGGATCCGTTTTCCGTTAGCCATCCTTTTAGGTGCAATAGTTGCAGGTTTATTCGGTTTCTTAATCGGCATTCCCGTACTGCGATTAAAAGGTGACTACCTGGCAATTGTAACCCTTGCGTTTGGTGAAATTGTAAAAAATATTATCAACTGTCTCTATATCGGAAGAGATTCCAAAGGGTTCCATTTTTCCATGGAAAGTGCAATGGCTCTCAATATGGAAGCTGATGGTGAAATTATAATTAAGGGTGCACAGGGTATCACCGGTACACCGAATGACAGTAGCTTTACGATTGGTATTATTTTACTGTTAATCACATTATTTATTGTATTAAACCTGATTCACTCCAGAGACGGACGTGCCATTATGTCCATCCGTGACAATACCATTGCAGCTGAATCTGTAGGTATTCACATTACCAAATACAAACTGATGGCATTCTCCATTTCTGCAGCATTAGCAGGTGTGGCAGGTGTATTATATGCCCATAACTTATCAACCCTGACAGCACTTCCCAAAAACTTCGGTTATAACCAGTCCATTATGATTCTGGTATTCGTAGTTCTGGGTGGAATCGGTAACATCAGAGGTTCTATGATTGCGGCAGTCATCTTAACCTTATTACCGGAAATGCTTCGTGGCTTAAACGACTATCGTATGCTTATTTATGCAGTTGTTCTGATTGTGATGATGCTTTTCAACTGGTCACCCAAAGCAAAAGAGTGGCGCGAAAGGTATTCCTTTAAAAGACTGCTTGCAAAAATCAAATCCAAAAAGGAGGTAGCATAAAATGAATTTACTGGAAGTACAAAATTTAGGCATCTCCTTCGGTGGACTTAGAGCAGTAGATGATTTTAACCTGACTATCAAAAAAGGGTGTTTGTACGGATTAATCGGTCCTAACGGTGCAGGTAAAACCACCGTATTTAACCTGCTTACAGGCGTTTATAAGCCCAATGTAGGTATTATCAAACTGGACGGTAAGGATATTACCGGAAAGAAAAACATTGATATTAACAAGGCCGGTATCGCCAGAACATTCCAGAATATCCGTTTATTTAAGGATTTATCCGTTATGGATAATGTAAAAGTAGGTCTCCACAACCGTTTTCATTACAGTACCATAGAAGGTATTTTCCGCTTGCCAAGATACCGCAAAGTGGAAGCACAGATGAATGCAGAAGCTTTAGAACTGTTAAAGGTATTCGGTTTGGAAGAAGAGAAAGATTTTCTGGCATCCAACTTACCTTACGGTAAACAGCGTAAACTGGAAATTGCCAGAGCACTGGCTACCAATCCCAAGCTCCTTTTACTGGATGAACCTGCAGCCGGTATGAACCCCAATGAAACCCAGGAACTTATGGATACCATCCGTTTTGTCCGTGACAAATTCGATATGACCATACTCTTAATTGAGCATGATATGAAACTGGTTTCCGGTATTTGCGAAGAACTGACCGTATTAAACTTTGGTCGCGTACTCTGCCAGGGTAAAACCGCAGAAGTATTACAGAACCCGGAAGTAATCAAAGCATATCTGGGTGAATAGGAGATAGACTTATGGCAATGTTAGAAGTAAAAGATTTAGAAGTATATTACGGTATGATTCAGGCCATTAAGGGCGTATCCTTTGAAGTAAACAAAGGTGAGGTTATCGCCTTAATCGGTGCCAACGGTGCCGGAAAAACCACAATCCTGCATACCATAACCGGTTTATTAAGTCCCAAAAGCGGTTCTGTGACCTTTGAAGGTCAAAATATAACCAAAGTACCCGGACATAAAATCGTATCCATGGGTATGGCACATGTTCCGGAAGGCAGACGTGTATTTGCAAATCTTACGGTTTACCAGAACTTAAAATTAGGTGCTTACACACGTAAGGACAAAAAAGAATTTGATGAAACTCTGGCAAATATCTACAAACATTTTCCCCGCTTGGAAGAGCGTAAAAACCAGCTTGCAGGTACTTTATCCGGCGGTGAACAGCAGATGCTCGCCATGGGCCGTGCATTGATGTCTCATCCCCAGATTATTCTGATGGATGAGCCTTCCATGGGTCTTTCTCCCATCTTTGTAAACGAAATCTTTGACATCATCAAAGAAGTTAGCAAAATGGGAACCACAGTCCTTTTGGTAGAACAGAATGCAAAAAAAGCATTGTCTATTGCAGACAGAGCCTATGTATTGGAAACCGGTAAAATCGTAATGGAAGGACGCGCTGAAACACTGTTAAACGACGATTCCGTAAAAAAAGCATATTTAGGTGAATAATCCTTACAGAATAGGAGGTATTTATTATGGAAAAGAAAAACATTGTAATTACCATTGCAAGACAGTACGGTAGTGGCGGTAAAACCGTAGGTGAAATGCTGGCAAATGAATTGGGCATCCACTATTATGACAAAGAACTGGCAAAAATTGCATCTGAAGTAAGTGGTATCAACGAAGCCATGTTTGTAACTGCAGATGAAAACAAGAAAAACCTGCCCCTGTTTAAGTCATCAAAATCGGCTTATCAGGGTGAAGTACTTCCTCCGGAAAGTGCGGATTTCACTTCCGATGACAACCTGTTTAATTATCAGGCAAAAGCTATCAAAGAGCTGGCTGACACCAAATCCTGCGTTATTATAGGACGTTGTGCAGACTATGTTTTAAAAGATTATGATAATGTTTTAAGTGTCTTTGTACATGCTCCTCATGACTTCTGCATGGAACAGGCGGCAAAGAAGCACAGTATGAGTGAAAAGGACCTGGAAAAACTCATTGCCAAAATTGATAAGCACAGAGCAGACTATTATAAATATTACACCGGCAAAGATTGGACCGATGCAAGAAACTACGATTTGTGCTTAAACAGTTCCAAATTGGGCTTTGAGAGATGCGTGGAAGAGATTAAATCTTATATTAAGGTCAGATTTGGGGAAGTATTTTAATAAGGTTTCGTTAGTTAATAAATTTAATGGCTGTATTATTATTTCTTATCGGAAAATAATACAGTCATTTGTTTCATGTAAGCATTGTATGATGTCATCAAAAGGAGAGAACATGGAAATGAATAACTGTTTCCCGTTGGAAAGATTCATGTCGCGTATTTAAAATATATATTACCATAAAAATTGCCTGCCTATTGTTGTTCAATAGACAGGCTTTTTAATCAATAAGCAAATGTATGAACTTAATGAATTACAGACTCTTGAGAACTAATTAACTATACAGACGGAACACACCAAATACCTTACCGAGAATCTGACAGTCATCCACGATAATAGGGTCCATATAGTCATTTTCTGGCTGCAGGCGGATGTGACCGTTTTCTTTATAAAAAGTCTTAACGGTAGCGGAATCGTCAACCAGCGCAACAACAGTCTCGCCGTTGCGGGCGGTATTGCAACACTGCACAAAAATCTGGTCACCGTTAAAGATGCCGGCATTAATCATGGAATCACCTTTTACTTTTAATACAAAAGATTCACCGTGTGGTATCATTTCGGCCGGAACAGGGAAGTAGCTTTCGATATTTTCTTCTGCAAGAATCGGCTGCCCTGCAGCAACGGTACCGATAACCGGCAAACTAACCATTTCCGTACGTACCATCTGAAAACTGTCATCACAAATCTCAATGGCACGGGGTTTGGTAGGGTCCCTGCGGATATAACCGTTCTTTTCTAATGACTCTAGGTGAGAGTGAACAGAAGAAGTGGATTTCAAATGGACCGTTTCACAAATCTCACGGACCGTAGGGGGATATCCTCTTTTTAAAATCTCGTCTTTGATATATTCTAAAATTTCCTGTTGCTTGGTTGAAATCTTACCATTTGCCATATTATGTACCTCCAAAACGGATTGAAAAGTTATTTGTTAAAAACAGTATAACACACCAAAACCCAAAAAGCAAATATATGTTCAGAAAATATGTTCGATTTTTTTATAAAAATCTATTGACACCAGAATATATGTTCGTTATAATAGCAACATAAGAACAGATGTTCCCGAACATACATTCAAGAGGTGCATAGTATGAACAACAGAGTAAATGTGATGGATTATAGCGAATACAGAATCGAAAGAAACCGAGAAAGAAGAATCCGTAATTGCCGCAGACAATTCTTTTTGGTAGCCTTAACCGTTATATTGGTACTATTTTTTACAATTTCTTATCACGCAATTATTTCCCATGCAACGGAAGCCGATACTGAAATCTCTTACAAATATTATAAGAGCATTGAAATTGAAAATGGAGATACCCTTTGGACACTTGCGGATACCTACGCAGGAGAGCAGTACTCCTCCACACAGGACTATATTGATGAAGTAATACATATTAACCATTTATCCGACGATACCCTTATCGCAGGCCAATACCTCATCGTTCCTTATTATTCAACAGAATTTAAATAATCTTAAATCATACTTACAAGAACTATAGATGGTTAACTACAATTTGGCTGTAAAAAATTTCTTTGCAGACCCTTGGCAAACGTCGGCACTTGAAAAATCCGGTGCCGGGTTGCCTAACAACCTGACACCGGATTTTTCTTAGTGTCCGCTACGTTTGTCACGGAGCGGGAGCGAGTCCGCAAAGAAACTTTTTACAGTTATATTCCGCTTTAATCATCTAATTTCTCACGTAATGTGACCTGCCTTGCCGCCATCTTACGTCTGTCTTCCTGCACAGTAGCATAATGTTTTCTTGTAGTATTTACATCTTTATGTCCCAGTACATCGGCTACCAGATAAATATCACCGGTTTCACGATATAAACTGGTGCCATAGGTGCTTCGCAGTTTATGTGGCGTGATTTTTTTCAAAGTGGTAACTCTGGAAGCATATTTTTTAACAAGGTTTTCTACCGAACGCACAGCCATTCTACGGTTCTGCAGGGATAAAAACAAAGCGTTTTCATGACCGGTGGCAGGAATAATATGTTTTCTTTCCTCTAAGTAATCTAATAAGGCTGTTTCCACTTCCTCACCAAAGTATACAATCGCTTCATAACCACCTTTTCGTCTGACTTTTATACCGTTATTGTCAAAATCCACATCCTGCAAATCCAGACCAACACATTCCGAAACACGGATACCGGTTCCCAAGAGAAGCGTAAGCAGTGCAACGTCTCTGATTTTAGTCTTTTCATGGTATGCCAGTTCTTTCTTTGTCAGTTTAGTACCGGCTTCTACCTGATCCAACAGTGTAGCCACTTCATTGGGCTCCAGACGAATAATTGCTTTTTCATGGAGTTTAGGCATGGGCACCAATTCCGCTGTGTTTTTCTCAATGCGCTCATTTTGAAAATAATAATTATAGAAACTACGAAGTGCAGAAAGTTTTCTTGCTTTTCCACGCTCCGTATTTGTGATTTCACGTCCGTCTTTTTCATAGAGACTCACATAAGAAAGATATTCTTCAATATCCTGTCTGTTTACCATATCCAGCACGGAAATAGGAAAATCTTTTACTTCCATTTTAGCACAATACGGATTATTCTCATGTAAAAATTCAAAGAATACGCGGATATCGTATGCATAAGCCAGCCTGGTACGGGCAGAAGATGTATCTGCAATGCCACGGAAGAACTCTCCGCAAAAGGGCGGAAGGGTTTCTAATACTGTCCGAAGTTTCTGGATATTCTGTTTGTTTTGTGCCTCATGATAATTATCTTTCGTTGCCATCGTCCATATACCATCCTTTTATATGACCGGTTTTGATTGCTGTAAACATTCTTTCTTTTACACCCGGATTTTCCAGATTCAGAGTACGTAACAGCTGCTTAATATATTCTCTTTTGGTATGTCCGTCAGCGGGACAGGGGCTTTTTACAACCGGAACATCATACTTGTTTACAAAACCGATTACATCGGATTCCTGCATATACATCAAAGGTCTGATAACAGTCAGTTCCATGCGGTCTAAGTAAGTGACAGGAGAGAAGGTATGAAACCTTCCTTCATAGATTAATGACATCAGCATGGTTTCCACCACATCATCTCTGTGATGTGCATAAGCGATTTTATTACATCCGGCAGCCTTGACTACATCATTCAGCGCACCTTTACGCATTTTGGCACAAAGAGAGCAGGGGTTGGTTTCTTTACGGTCATCAAAGATGATTTTCCCGATATCCGTCTTTACAACCACATATTCTACCTCTAACTCCTTGCACAAGGCCTCTATTTTGTCCAAATTCAGGTTTTTAAACCCTAAGTCGACTGTAACAGCTATTATATCAAATTTTTTCGGATAAAAGCGTGTTAAACCGTTTAAAGCATATAGGAGAGTAAGACTGTCTTTTCCGCCGGAGATTCCAACAGCAATTTTGTCTCCTTCCTCAATCATATGATAATCATCCACCGCTTTTCTGACGATGCTCAACACTTGTTGCAGTTTCATAATTATAACCTTTCCATCATATATCTTATACGTTATACGCATTTTATGTATGTAGTTTTTTATACTTTATTATTATACTAATTTTTCGAAATAATTTCATTAGTTTCTTTTAATTAAAACTATTTTTATATACAGAAACGTGTTATACTAATAATATAGCATACAAGGGGTGCATAATTATGAAATTTAAATTGGACAACAAATATTTCAAATGGGGTTTTACCGCTTTTTCCGTTATTGTATTGAGTTTGTTTTCTTATTATATTGTATTTCACATTTCTGAATTGATTGCAAATATAAAAGCTGTCATTAATATTGTAATGCCGGTAATCTTCGGACTGATCATAGCATACATTTTAACACCTATACAAAATACAATAGAACGCAGGGTTTTAAATCCTTTATTTAATAAAATTAAAATAAAAGAATCCCTTACACGAAAAAAATGGATACGCGCCATTGCAATTATACTGACTTCATTCATTTTTTTCCTGAGTATATATGCCTTAATCGCCATGCTAATTTCCCAGATTGTACCCAGTTTGGAAACAATTATCCATAATTTTGACATGTATTTTAACAATGTTGTCAAATGGTTAAATGCCACCCTGGAAGATCATGCGGATTTAAGAGATTTTGTTCTGCCGAAAGTTACCCAGATTTTTGGTGAATTAGAGACCTGGTTTACAAATACCTCCTCTGAAATTTTAACCAAATCAAGTGAAGTATTAAAATCGGTTTCAAAAAGTATATTCAGTTTTTTCAAAATAGCATGGAATTTCATTTTAGGCTACATTATTGCCGTCTATTTGCTTATCAGTAAAGAAAAATTTGCTGCACAAAGTAAAAAAATCATTTATGCGGTTTTTAAAACTGAAAATGCCAATGCCGTATTAAAAGGATTCCGTTTTATTCACCGTACCTTTATCGGTTTTATTTCAGGTAAAGTACTGGATTCCATTATTATAGGTCTGTTGTGCTTTATCGGTACAACCCTTTTGGGTACCCCTTATGCAGCACTTGTCAGTCTGATTGTAGGCGTTACCAATGTCATTCCTTTCTTTGGTCCCTATTTAGGCGCAATACCCAGTGCATTTTTGATACTTATCGTTGATTTAAAGCACCCCATGCATTGTGTTACTTTCTTGATATTTATATTAATTTTACAGCAAATTGACGGAAATATAATCGGACCTAAAATATTAGGGGATTCAACCGGTTTATCCAGTTTCTGGGTTATCTTTGCCATTACGGTATTTGGCGGTTTATTCGGTATTCCGGGCATGATTGTAGGTGTGCCTATATTTGCAATCATTTATGCCGGTATTAAAACCCTGGTTAACCGTTCACTGAAGAAACGCAAATTACCTCAAAATACTTCTTTATACAAAGAAGTAGATTATATTGATAAAGACGGCAATTTTAGGGAAATGGAAGAGGAGCAGGAGCGTTACGAATTTTCAAATACTCCAAAAAAACACTCCGGATTATTTCACCAAAAGGATAGTTCCAATAAAAACGAAACAAATAATAACTCTAATTCTAACGATGAAGCTCTAACAAAAGATGTTAATTCAAAAGCAGATGATGATTGTTAAAATATTCACAATAGTAATAGAAGAGGACTAATATGAAATTTGTTATACAAAGAGTGCTTTCCGCAGAGGTAACGGTTGATAAATCTACTGTAGGGAAAATAGATAAAGGTTTACTGGTTTTCATAGGCATATCGGATGCAGACAATAAAGAAATCGCTGATAAAATGATAAAAAAACTGATTGGCCTGCGTATTTTTGATGATTCCGAAGGAAAAACAAACCTTAATTTAGAGGCTGTTTGCGGCAGCTTATTAATGGTTTCACAATTTACATTATATGCTGACTGCAAAAAAGGAAATCGACCATCCTTTACACGTGCCGGAGGGCCTGATAAAGCAAATGCTTTATATGAATATATCCTTACAGAATGTAAAAAATCTGTACCGCACGTAGAATGTGGCGTTTTTGGCGCAGATATGAAGGTAAGCCTGATAAATGACGGACCTTTTACAATCATTTTAGACTCTGCTGAAATATGCTAATTACAGTATTTATTAAATTATAAATTATGGATATTTGTTTGAATCTCTTTACATTGAATCTCTTTACAACTATTCGTTAAATCTGTATTTTGCGCATAGTTGTATCTCTAAAAATACTACTACTTAATTATATTCAATGAAGTATAAATAGCAAAAATCCCCTGTACATATACAAATAAATTGTTGCTGTACAGGGGTTTCTTATTTTAGTGATTTCTGGATTCCTCTAAAATTTTATACAGTTCATCGATTTCCTCATTTGTTAGTTTTTGTTCCTTTGTCATGGCACTCATCATTAATCCGACGCTGCCTTTATAGACGCGCTTAAGGAAATTCTCCGTTTCAGTTTGTACAGCCAAATTACGGTCAATTTTTGTGCTGTAAAGACGTACTTTGGCATTTTCATCACAAAGAATCAAGCCTTTTTCAACCATACGGTTTAACATTGTCAACACGGTACTTTTTGACCACCCCACACGTTCTTTTAATTCATCAATGATTTTCCTACCTGTCTTAGGTTCATTATCCCAAAGGCATTCCATCACGTACCATTCAGCACTTGTCAAATTGATATTACTTCCGTTATTGTTATCCATACTACTCTCCTTTATTTTCACGGTTTTCGAGGTCTGTATAAGAAAACCCGCCTAAATAGTTTTCTTTGTAATAGATTATCAAATCTGATGTAAAGGTGTTGTCACCCGGATAACCGTCATTTGTTCCTTTAAGGTAATATAAATCCTGATTTCTGTCATACACAACAAAATCCATTAAATAGTTATAGGCAAACCAACCATCTTCCTGTTCTTCCCACCAAAGGATGGTATCCGCAACCTCTTCATCCTCTCGGTCTAAAGATTCGTCCAATTTATACAAATAGTCATAACTGTATATGTCTAGCGGATTTCCGTCCAAATAGTAAGTGCCTACCCATTCTATTTCTGTAATGCGCCAATCACTCCAAATACTATCATTTGAAATAACCTTATCTTCACAAACCAATTCTACGACTTTTGCAGATAAATTCTTCGCATTGTCAGGTAACTTATCCCAGTATTCTACAGGAATATCCGCACATTCATATGCCGGTTCTATCACCTCAGGAGAATTTACATAGTGGAAAGACACATCCATTCCCCATACCGGCCAACCGCGGTATTCTAATGCCTCATAAGTCACAAAACCTTCACCGGCAATTTTTTTCCATACAGATTCGCTATATTCCAACATCAAAGGTTTAAACTCATCATATGACATAACACCGTCAAATATAGGGTTCCAATTCCAAATATCATATACGTTTGGTGTTCTGACTGTCTCCTCATACCAGATCGGTGTCGTTGATACATCGTTTATGGTATCTATCAAAACAGTAGACTTTTGTAAATATTTCTCTAATTCTAAGGTATAGGTAAGAATATCATTATAGTTAAAATGTTTATATGCAAAATGGGAGTAATTTTTAAATTCCGAACAAACTATGGGGTTAAATTCAGAATTGACCGAAAAAGTCAACAATTCATTAACTACTAACTCACTTTCCCAATCCTCAGAACAGCTCGTAATAAAATAATGATAATAACCGTAGCCATCAACCATTTCCACCAAATTGCTTACTAAATACACTTTTCCGTCTTCTTCATAATAAGATAATTGTATTTTATCTTGTGGCAAATACTCTCTTTCTGAGCGGTCAACATTATAGGCATATATTCTGCTTTCACCTGAGGAAACAATGGATTCTTCCCTTAAGGGCATCCCCTTTTCAAAGGTTTCATCTCCGGTAAATATCTTGCTTCCGTCATATATAACAACTTCATAATAATAATCAGCATTGTTAAGCCAATTTGACAGAGTTTCTTCAGAATCCAACTCTATAGTTGTGTACTCTTCCGTTTCCGTTATTGCATTGATTCGAATCACATCTTTGATACCATCACCATTTATATCAAGTAAATGGTCATTTAAAAAGACAGATTTTCCCATATCTTCTTGTTGATTTTCTGCAAAATCATCCGGTTTTGCAGATATCGCAGCATTTTGAACTTCGTCTTCAACAGACGTTTTTGTTTCGAGAGTTTCACTGTTTGTAGAAAGTGAAGTGTTACTGTTATCTGCATTATTATCGTTGTTTTCCTCTTTCGAGCCGGTAAACGTTATCACAACCGCTACTGTACATATCAAAACCACTAAAACTACGGGAAGCACAAAGTATTTTGGCGACTTCGCAATCCGTTTAATGCGCTCTTTCATATACCCATTACCGCCACTTAAGGTAGACGCACAACTTAATAATGCAAGGGAAGGCGACTGCTTTACAGTAAGTGCAATTAATGTTTTACCATAATCCTTTCTGGCTTCATCAGAATAATTCTTAATGACACTCTCATCACAGGCAAATTCAGCGTCTTTCATACTCAAATACACCGAAAGCCATACAAGTGGATTGTACCAGTGAAGTATCAGGCAAATAGATCTTAAGAACGACCAAATATGGTCTTTATGTTTATAATGTGTATTTTCGTGTTGCAGAATATGTAATATGCCTTCTCCTATATGTTCTGTATTCAAATAAATTGCCGGTTTTAAAATACCAAACATACAAGGTAAACTTATGATTGTGGACTGATATACCGGCAAATGACTGTTTATCGTCATCTCACCATCGACTTTAATTCCTGTCTTTTTCAGTCTTTTAGAAAAAACAAAGTTCGAGGTAAAAAGTACAATTGTACAGATACCTGCACCTACAAGCCATATTGCGTATAAAATTTTTGTATGATATGGTTTTAATGTTTGTATATTAGAACTGTCCCCCAAAGTATCCTTCATTCCGGAATTTGAATTTTCATTTTGTGAAACAAGCAATTGTTGATTTTCTTCAAAAAAAGTATCCTGCATAATAATGCTCTTTGCGGTATTGAAACCATCAGCCTGTTCCACAACACTACTCTGTCCCCCTGCAATACCCTGAACGCCTGCATTATCCTGTTCAATTGCATGATTCAGTTCACCGATATTATCCTGTTGAATACTATTATCCCGATTCAAAATATCTAAATCCGCAATATCAGTTATTTCACTCGGTAACATGGTATTTTCTTCTGTTTGAATGATATTCAATACACTCAAACTATTGCCCGGTAATGAAAAAGGGATTAGTAGTCTTACCAATACAATCAGCCACAATCCATACCTGAAACAGGCTGATACCTTATTTTTAAACACTTGCCTGACTAACAATACAATTAGAATCAAAACACATGAACTAAAAATCCATTCTATCATATGCAATCTCCCCTGAATTTAAATAATCATTTTTTCATGTATTATATGAGCTCAAATACAACATAATGGTTTACATTGTAAACTCATTCTAACACATATGGTTTACAATGTAAACTGTGTTTTGTTCATTTTTTTAATTTCTACTCGTTTGTAACATAGAAATCTTACCATTAATTCACAAAATGAAATAGGAAGCCTTACCGTTTCGTGTAAAGCTTCCTCAAATATGTTAAGAATATTTACGCTTTTATGGCCCAGCGCATCTTCGTACTTTTGGCACGGGAGTTTCTTGCACATTCCTCAGCCGAGGGACGAATCACATCCTTATTAACCTCGCTGTAAACACCGGCTTTTGACAGTTCCTTAAAAGAACGTTTTACCAAACGGTCTTCCCCGGAATGAAAAGTCAGAATAGCGACTCTGCCATTTGGTGCCAATACCTCAGGCAACTTTTCCAAAAAAGTATATAATACCTCAAACTCACTGTTTACATCGATGCGAAGTGCCTGGAAGGTTCTTGCACAGGATTTTTTAACTGCTTCTGCACGTTCTGCTTTGGGAACGTAGCAAAGGGCTTGTTCAATGACTTCTTTCATATGGGTGGTGGTTTCAATGGGTTTACCCTTTTTAAACCACTTCATAACCGTAGCTGCAATTTCCTCTGCATAGGGTTCGTCCGCATTCTCAACAAGCATACCCACCAGTTCCTCTTCTGTTACTTCCTTTAAACGCTCTGCAGCACTGGTACCTTTTTCAGGATTCATGCGTAAATCCAAAGGGCCTTCCACCTTGTAAGAAAAGCCTCTCTCAGGATTATCAATTTGCATGGAGGATACACCCAAATCCGCTAAAATAAAGTCAAACTTACGTCCTGTTTCTTTCACCACCAAATCCAAATCCGCGAAATTTTGTAAGCGAATCGTCAAAATATCTTCTCCAAAGCCCTGTTTCTCCAGACGCTCTTTAGTTTTAGCCGATTCAATGGGGTCTACATCCAAAGCATAAATATGTCCCTCACCGTTAAGGCGCTGTAACATGGCTTTTGTGTGTCCGCCATAACCAAGCGTGGCATCCAAGCCTACCTGTCCGGGCTTAATCTGCAAAAAATCCAGAATTTCATTTACCATAATCGAAATATGCATTCCTGCAGGGGTACTGCCCTTCTTAATAACTTTTTCTATGGTTTCTGCATACTTTTCCGGATTGTGCTCTTTATATTTTTCTTTATAGCTTTTAGGATGTGTGCCTGCATATCGCACACGTCTTTTGTGTTTTACTTCCTGTTCCATAATTGATACTCCAAATCAAAACGCAAATCCATTCTATTCTTCAAAAAATCTGACATATATTATAATCCTATGCTAAAGTAATATGCTGCCATCTGGGCTCTGGAACTGAATTCCTTAGTCTCTAAAAGCTTTGATACTTCAGCAGGTGTATACAAACCGGCAGAAATTTCTTCATTTACCGAAGTGTGGTCAGCCAGTTCACCGGTCACTTCCGCAAATACAATATAGGTCTTTAAATCTGAAATCGCCACTGCGGAATAAGATGCCGGAAGGATTTTATTGATTACCTTTAAGGTAAGACCTGTTTCTTCATAGAGTTCGCGTCTGACGCAATCTTCTATGGTCTCGCCATCTTCTAACATCCCTGCACAAAGATTATAAATCCGTTTGTTGATTCCCATGCGAAACTCTTCCAACAAAAGCAGTTTCCCTTCACAAGTTGCCACAATGGATAACCCGCTGGGCGCTTTTCCCAAATCCTGTGGACTCAACAGTTCTTTTCTGCTGACAATTTCATAGGTCTTTTCTTTACCTGCTTTATTTAGATAAGTCAGTTCATAGTTTTTAAGGTACCGGCCGTCCTTTACTTTTTTTATATCCAATAGTTTCATGCAAAATAGTCCCTTTTGTTATTTTATTTAACAACAGTTAGCAATTCTTTTAAAGGTCTGTTTACCCGTTTTCTTGTGATTTCCACAAGTCCTAATGCGGTAATATCCACAACTGTGGTTCTGACTGAATCCTTTGCAGTCAGTTTTTTTAACCGTTCCATCAGTTGTTTCTTCTTCTCTTCTGCTTCCATATTGATAAAGTCCACCACTATAATGCCTGAAAGATTGCGCAGCCGCAGCTGTCTGGCAATTTCCTCTGCAGCTTCCATATTGATGCGAAAGAAAAGTTCCTCACTGTTCATATTCTTAGAAGCTTCGTATTTGCCCGAATTGACGTCAATTACCGTCAAGGCCTCTGTCGGTTCAATTACAAGATATCCGCCCGATTTGAGCCACACACGGCTTTCTAAGGCCTCATTAATATGTGTTTTTATACTATACAGTTTTTCCAAAGGATATTCGTCCGTATAGTGTCTGATTGCAGGCAGTTCTAAACCGCAGATTTCTTTCTGTTTTGTTATATACGCCTGCAATTCCTGATAAACCTCATAAGAATCTGTTACAATCTCATCGATTTCTCCTGTATAATACCCCTTTAAGTCTTCTAAATAAGGCTTGTCTTTCTTTCTTAAGCATGAGAAAACCGTTCTGTAAGGTGCCACTTCAAATATTCTCTGAAATTCTGCATTTAATGTGCGCCATTCCTGAATAATCGGGGTAAAATCATTAAGTGTACCGCTGTTGGTACGGATTACAACGCCGGTTCCCTCTTTTAATCCCTGACATTTTCTGTTGTCATCAATCAATCCTTTTTCCTGCAAAAAGAAAAGGATTTCCAGCTTTTTTGCCTCAGGAATCTTCGCGGATATCCCTAATTTTTCGGAACCTTCAGATATCGCCAGATAATTGCCCGTAATGGAGATGCTTGCAGACACGACGGGTTGCTTGGTTTTAATAGCATCCCGGACTACCTGTACAAGCAAAGTATCTCCGGTTTTTAACATATTATCTGTATTATCAGATATCGCCCTGTTTAGCACAAACGGATGCTTACAATGATCAAAGGGTAAAAAACAAACTTCTTTCTCTGCGATTTCCACAAATGCGGCATCGATGCCTTTTGCAACACTTTGAATTTTACCCACATAAACATTGCCTACCAAAGAAGCTTTTTCTTCTTCGTAGACCTTGACGGAAAGCAATCGGTTATTACTCATCAGTAGAGCTAAAAGCTTGCCCTGATAGTGTGTCAATAGAAGTTTATTATCATTCATGGATGGTCTCCGTTTTTTGTCATTCCAGCACCGTTCCTATCGCATCTAATGGAACCAGCTTCTTCTCACCGTTTAACACAACAATTGCAGAGGAAAGTGCCTCTTCGCACAATCCTTCCGGTGCATCCATATAGGTTTCTTCACGGTAAATCAAGAGTGCATTTTCCTGCAAGGAATCACTATTCGCCTTTAAATATGCTTCCACTACCATGCCGGGCTTTATGTTACCGGAGCTGCTGGCATCCACTAAAAGATACAGTGCGTCATCCAAAAGCTGCCATTCAAAAATACCGGGACGGATATCCATCTCAATCGTACTCTTCTTTGTTTCCTTCGTAATCATGATACTTTCCTGTGCAAAGAAAGATTCCAACTTCTCTTTCCAGTTAAAACCGGGCTCTCTGCCTTCCCTGAAGCGGATGGTATAACCGGCTGCGGCCACACTTGCCATGGCATTTCCTGCGCCTTCCGGTAAAACCTTAGCAGATAATACTTCAATGCCTTCCACACCGGCTTCATTCAATCGGTTCACGGTATCCGTACTGCCAGCAAAAGAATTGACTTCCATATCCATATATTCACCGCCACTCTCCAGCCCAATGCCCAAAGGGGAAGCAAATGACATAATCTGATGGGGAGAAAAACCTTTGGTGTATGCCACATCAATACCGGACCTTCTGACGCATTTCTGGAAATATCGTTGCACATCCAGATGTCCTATAAACTTAAGATTTCCGTACTTACGGAATTTAATTCTGATTTTCATGTAATATCTGAACTCCTTCATAACAAACCCTAAAGGCTTGTACTAACAATCTGTAATCTTTTTAGCAAAATAGCCTATTACGACCAGCAAGGTGTATTATCATCATAATGCTCATCAAAGCATACACCGCAGTCAAAACGGTTTGCGCCACACCCCTGGCATTGTTTACGGCAGTTAAAACTGATTTCTTCATTCTGAGCCTTTAACCATTCTCTCTTTAAGAACTCTTTTGTGACACCACAGTCAATAAAGTCCCAAGGGAAGATCTCATCCAATGCTCTTTCTCTGGTGGTATAAAATCCGATGTCAAGACCACATTCTTCAAAAGCGGAAAGCCATTTTTCGTTATCAAAATATTCGCTCCAGGCATCGTAAATGGCACCTTTTTGATAAACCTTTAATATAGCCTGTGCTACTTTTCTGTCACCTCTTGCCAGTACCCCTTCCAATACTGAGGTATCTGCTTCGTGCCAGTTGTATTTGATGCTCTTTTGGTTTAACTGCTCACTGATAGCTTTTTTGGTAATATATGCTTTATCTAAAAATTCTTCTTTTGTACACTGTTTCGCCCACTGAAAAGGTGTAAAAGGCTTTGGTATAAAGAATGACGTACTTGTCACAATTTGTACTTTTCCGTTGACACGCTTGTCCTTTGGAACAGTGTCAAAGAAGGTGGCTGCAATCTTATTGGAAAGCTCTGCAATGCCTTTGATATCCTCTTCCGTTTCCGTAGGAAGTCCTAACATAAAGTAGAGTTTTACCCTTGTCCAGCCGCCTTCAAAGGCAAGTGTCGCACCATTTATAATATCTTCTTCGGTTAAACCTTTATTAATAACGTTTCTTAATCTCTGGCTGCCTGCTTCAGGCGCAAAGGTAAGGCTGGTTTTTTTAACATCCTGCACCTTACTCATAACATCTAAAGAAAAGGCATCAATTCTAAGGGAAGGTAGAGAAATATTTACGTGATTCTTACTGCAATCCTCAATTAAAAAGTCGATTAATTCAGGCAATTTCTTATAATCACTGGAACTTAAAGAGCTTAAGGAAATCTCTTCCTGCCCACTGTTTTTTAACATCTTTACGGCATATTCTTTTAACATTTCCAGGTCACGTTCACGTACAGGTCTGTATATTTGACCTGCCTGACAGAAACGGCACCCTCTGATACAGCCACGCATAATTTCCAGTACCACTCTGTCCTGGGTTACCCTCATAAAAGGCACTAAGGGCTTTTCCGGATAATAGGTATTGGATACTTCCTTTTCAATTTCCTTGGTAACAGAAACAGGAATCCCTTTTTCGGTGGGCAAAAAGGACTTTATGGTACCGTCCTCGTTATAAGCCACTTCATAAAAGGCGGGCACATACATACCCGGCATTCTTGCGGCACGTCTTAAGAATTCTTTTCGTCCCAAACCGTTATCACGACACTCTCTGTATAACGCAACCAATGCTTCGTATTGGGTTTCCCCTTCACCGATATAAAAAATATCAAAGAAGTCTGCAATAGGCTCCGGATTATAAGAACAGGGACCACCACCGATTACAATTGGGCAATCCTCACCTCTGTCTTTTGAAAGCAGAGGAACTTTTGACAAATCCAACACTTGAAGTATATTGGTATAACACATTTCGTACTGAATTGTGATACAGAGCCAGTCAAATTCTTTAATGGGGTCCTGTGATTCCAATGCAAATAGCGGAATGTTCTCTTTTCGCATCACGGCATCCAAATCCACCCAGGGGGAATATACTCTTTCACACCAAACACCCTTAAATTTATTGAACATATCATATAAAATCTGAATGCCTAAATGAGACATACCGATTTCGTATACATCCGGAAAGCACATGGCAATACGCATGTCCACATCGCTTTTATCCTTCACTACCGAATTCACCTCACCGCCTATGTAGCGGGCAGGTTTTTCTATTTTCATCAAAATATCATCTGATAAAGCCAGTTTATTCATAATTCCTCTCATTCGCTTCAATTAATATTATTTAATGGATTTACATTATATATGACGGAAAGAGCCATCAGGTAACATAATATTTTTATGTCAACCAACGACTCTTAATGTCATTTTTTCTTATTGACAATTTTTTATCTCTTAGCCAGTTCTTCCGTAATTTCTTCCCATGTCACTTCTTTTTCCGCCATCAATACCATCATGTGGTACAGGAAATCTGAAATCTCATATTTGATTTCATTGGGATTGGGATTCTTGGCTGCAATCACGATTTCTGTCGCTTCTTCCCCTAATTTCTTAAGGATTTTATCAATACCTTTATCAAACAGATAATTGGTATAAGAACCTTCTTTAGGGTTTACTTTACGGTCTTTAATGACCGCGAATACCTCTTCAAATACCTTTAAGGGGTTACTGTTCTCTTCATAATCTTTCTTCACTACTTCATTAAAGAAACAGGACCTTGCACCGGTGTGACAAGCCCCACCAACCTGTGATACTTTCGCTAAAATGGTATCCATGTCACAATCTGCGGTAAGGGACTTCACATACTGGAAGTGACCGCTGGTAGCACCCTTTAACCACAGTTCATTTCGGCTGCGGCTGTAATAGGTCATCTTGCCGGTTCTTAATGTATTTTCATAAGCCTCTTCGTTCATGTAAGCTACCATTAAGACCTCGGAAGTGATGTAATCCTGCACGACTACAGGTATCATACCGTCATTGTTTAACTTAAAATCAGACCATTTATATGCTGCATCCAGACTTTCTACACGAATACCGTTTTCTTTACAAAGATCCTTCAATGCAAGTATCTCCTTCACATTTTCATTGATGGTGTTGCCGGTAACCCCTGCAACCGTATCATATGCAAAGACTTCAAGTAATTTATTAAGGGCAAGCTGGTTAATCTGCACCATAACAGGCAGTGCTGTTACACTTGCAGTTTCCCTTATCATATGTGCATTCATCAAAAGTAATAATGACACATATTTCTCAACCAGTTCCTTATTATCCGCAATAACCTGATAATCGTTATAAGCTGCAATAATTTTGTCTTTACCGAACTTTAAGGATACTTCTTCGGTTATGGCAATATTTTCAGGCTTACTGTAGTTTAGGACTGCCTTTTTACATCCTGCGTAAAGTAATTTCTTAATGTCCTCCATACGATGCACATTACCTGCACCATAAACATCTACTTCCACTACTTCACAAATTTCTTTAATAATATCCAGAGCCTCTTCATGTTCTGCATCACCGGTAGACATATCAAACACAATCAGTTCATCAATATTATTATCACTGTAGTACTTTGCCAGACGTACCGGGTCGGTATCTACAATTGTCATATCCTGTAAGCTTTTAACCGCATGGGTGTGGTATAAATAAATACAGGCCGTAAATTTTTTAGTATTCATAATTATCCTCATTCTGCCGCATAAGCGACGCCATTCTTTTGTGAAGACTGCCTTACGGCCAGCCTTCATCAGAAAATCAGACCGTAATTTTGCACTTCGTCAACTTCTTATAAAGTCCCCTTAGTACTCAATACATCTGTTATACGGGAATCAAAAGATGTTGCTTCATCCAATGCCTTGGCAAATGCCTTGAACATAGCTTCTGCCATATGGTGGTTATTGATGCCGGAAAGCATCTTAATATGAAGGTTCATGCCTGCACTGTAAGATACGGCATAAAAGAACTCTCTGAATAATTCCGTATCCAATTCACCGATTTTATCGGTGGTAAAACTACACTCATAGTTAAAGTAAGGTCTGCCGCAAAGGTCGATAGCACAAAGGCATAAAGCATCATCCATAGGTAAAATAAAGGAACCATATCTTTTGATACCTTTTTTGTCACCTACAGCCTCCTTAATGGCATTTCCCAGTACAATACCGGTATCTTCCACGGTATGGTGTCCATCCACCT
The DNA here is from genome assembly GCA_045580245.1 of Lachnospiraceae bacterium. Taxonomy (GTDB): domain Bacteria; phylum Bacillota; class Clostridia; order Lachnospirales; family Lachnospiraceae; genus Acetatifactor. The sequence continues at coordinate 3,222 of JAZNNL010000100.1, read as the reverse complement.
CTAAATCACCTTTTACTTCACAGGAAAGGTCAAAAAGACCGTGTCTGGCAAAACCATTAAGCATATGGTCAAAAAATCCGATGCCTGTCTGGATATCCGCTTTACCGCTTCCGTCTAAAGAAAGATTGATTGCAATATCGGTTTCATTGGTCTGACGGATTAATTTACTCTCTCTTGCCATATTAGCTCCTTTCAAAACGTACCTTAACAGAATTTGCGTGAGCGGTTAATCCTTCACTTTCTGCAAAGGCTTCAATATCTTTGTGTACTTTCTCAAGGGCTTCTCTTGAGTAAGAAATGATACTGGTTTTCTTCATAAAATCATCCACATTTAAGGGGGAGAAGAATTTTGCGGTACCGTTTGTAGGTAATATATGGTTCGGACCTGCAAAATAGTCTCCTAAAGGCTCAGAAGAATACTCTCCGAGGAAAATTGCACCTGCATTTTTAATGCGGGTCATGGTATCAAAGGGATTCTTGGTAAGAATCTCTAAGTGTTCGGAAGCAATTTCATTGGCCGCATCTATTGCATCTTCCATCTTTTCTGCCAGTAAAATGTATCCGTAGTTATCTAAAGACTTCTGAATAATTTCTTTTCTGGAAAGTGCTTCCGTAAAAGCATCTACTTCTTTTGAAACCTGCTCTGCCAGCTCCTTAGAGGTGGTAATCAGGATTGCAGAAGCCAGTTCATCATGTTCAGCCTGGGAAAGTAAATCAGCCGCCACATAACGGGGATTGGCAGTTTCGTCAGCCAATACCAGGATTTCACTGGGTCCTGCCACGGAATCAATGCTTACGTGACCGTAAACCGCCTTTTTGGCAAGGGCTACGAAAATGTTACCGGGTCCGGTAATCTTATCTACCTTGGGAATGGACCGGGTACCGAATGCCAGTGCAGCAATTGCCTGGGCGCCGCCCACTTTAATAATTTTATCCGCACCGGCAATATCTGCCGCTACTAAAGTACCGGGATTCACCTTTCCTTCAGCGTTACAGGGGGTAGTCATAATAATCTCTTCTACACCCGCAACCTTTGCCGGAATAATATTCATTAAAACACTGCTGGGATATGCAGCCTTACCGCCGGGTACATACACCCCGGCACGGGATATGGGACTCATGCGCTGTCCTAAAATCGTACCGTCAGGTTTTGTATCAATCCAGCTGTTACGCAGCTGCTTTTCGTGAAATACACGTATATTTTCTGCAGAACGCTTATATACCGCAATTAAGTCTGCATCAATCTGCTTGTATGCTTCTTCGATTTCTTCTTTTGTTACATAAAGATTGTTTTGGTTTAAATCAAATCTGTCAAACTTTTTTGTATATCCAAAAACAGCTTCATCACCATTTTCTTTCACATTCTCAATGATTTCAGCCACTGTTTCTTCGTATTCCCCGTAACTGGAGGGACTTCTTTTTAAAAGGTCGGTTAATATATCTTTTTTTGTATTTTCCGTTAACTGTATTATTTTCATACTATCTTAGCCTTTCCGAATCTGATTCAATGCCCAATTAAATCTTACTTATTAGACAAGTTAATTTTTAATTGTTCTCACTTAATGCCTGACGCAGTTTATTTAACAACTGCATGATTCTCTCCTGCTCCATTTGCATACTTACCTGGTTCACAATCATACGTGCAGATAAGGGGCAAATTTCTTCCAAAACCGTTAATCCGTTTTCTTTTAAGGTAGAACCGGTTTCCACAATATCAACAATAACATCAGACAGCCCTACCAGAGGACCTAACTCCACGGAACCGTTTAATTTAATAATGTCAACGGTCTGGTGCTTTTTGTTATAAAAATAGTCCTTTGCAATATTGGGGTATTTGCTTGCTACACGAATTCTCTCATGATGCTTTAACAATTCCCTGGCGGATTCGGGACCACAGACACACATGCGGCATTTCCCAAAGCCCAAATCCAAAACTTCATAAACACGACGGTCTTCTTCTAAAATGGTATCCTTACCCACTACACCGATATCTGCGGCACCATATTCTACATAGGTAGGCACATCAGGCCCTTTTGCGAGGAAGAAACGAAGTTTCAATTCTTCATTTACAAAGATAAGCTTTCTGGAATCCTTATCCTTCATTTCCTCACAGGTAATTCCTATCTGTTCAAATAACTCCAGCGTTTTCTTGGCAAGACGTCCTTTTCCCAACGCAAAAGTCAAATATCTGTCTGTACTCATACTTAAACTTCCTTTCTTACCATTTCAACAGCGATGCCTTCTTTTCGCATAGCCTGTGCTTTTGCCAACACCTCGGCATAATCAGCGCCGGTGTAGGTAAGTACCTGCTTCCGTGCGGGAACGGTAATTTCCACCTTCTGTCTTGAAAGTGCTTCCAAAATATCATCCACAACCGCTGCAAAACCGATTGCAGGAGCTTCCTTTCCGAAATGGTGTAATAAAGCGTCGTAACGACCACCTTTTATAATAGCATCTCCGATACCGTAAGTATAGGCTTTGAAAATAATGCCGGTATAATATCTGTATTTACTAAGCATCCCTAAATCAAAGGACACATACTTTTCTGTGCCGTACAAAGTAAGCACTTCATACAAACTTTCCAAACGCTCTATGGCCTTTAAAGAACGAGGATTCTTAATTGCCTTCTTGGCTTCCTTCAGGGCATCCATGCTTCCGAATACATCCGTTGTAGTCAGTAACAGCTTTCTGTTTTCTTCAGAAACGCCTGCCACCAGTAAAATATCTTCTGCCGCATAATAATTCTTGGCAGAAATGCATTCTCTTAAGCGGGATTCCGTCTCTTCATCCAGTCCTGCTTCTTCACACAATCCCTTAAAATATTCCACCTGACCGATACTTACCTGAAAGTTCTTAAGTCCGGTATGCAGAAGGGTCTCAATCACCAGATTAATCATTTCTGCATCGGCTTCTACAGAAGGTTCTCCGATAAGCTCCGCACCAATCTGGGTCACTTCCTTTAACTTACCCTGCAGATTGGAGGTATTGGTATAAGTATTTCCCAAATAGCAAAAACGGATGGGAACATTCTCTTCCATAAAGTATTTCGCGGCGCATCTGGCGATGGAAGGTGTAAAATCCGGACGCAAAACCAGGGTATCGCCTTCTTTATCAAAAAATTTGTATAAGTCTCTGGATGTGGTAGTACCTACTTCTCTGGAAAACACATCAAAATATTCAAATGTTGGGGTCTGGATATCCTCATAACCGAAAGAAAAGAGC
>JAZNNL010000099.1:0-23905 GCA_045580245.1 Lachnospiraceae bacterium | reverse complement strand
ATGGTTCTGGGTCTGATACTCTTAAGCACTTTTATTACCCTGTTTTTGACACGGACATACATTCTTTGATTTTCAATTTTGCATAAAACTTCTTTGTAATAACTGATATTAGCAAAAATATCTTTTACCTTTTGTATAATATTTTTTATCTTATCACATATCGAACGGAATGTGTACTGTATTTTCTCCTTCAGTGTTCTTTTTTCTTCATGTTCTTTTGTATCACTGTTGTTTTCTTCACGTTCTTTATCTGTGTTTTCTGTTATATCATTCTCTGATTGAACGGATTTCGTTTCTTCAGTTTCTTTAACCGTATCCGGTGTTTTTTCAGATGCATGTACCTTTTTAGGTTCATCATTTTTTGCATCCGCTTCCTGCTTGGGCAAATCAGACGAAGCATCCTTGCCCTCTTGCGCTTCTTTCTTTTTGGAATCATAAATCTTTATGCCAAACAGTTTCACAATCAGGCTTGCCGGCTCGGGATACGCAAAGTTAACTGTTAACAAATGCAACAAATAGGTGGCTTTTACGTAAAAAGTCATATCTTCCCCGTATCTGGAGCCATTCATCCGATAACGGACCGGTACAAACAAAACCAATACAAGCAGTAAAAGAACCAGTCCCAATATACATAACAATATGATGCCGATTATAGCCAGAATCTGCAGTATTACATGTAACATTTTAAATACTCCTTCAGCCTGCAATCCCCTCGTGCCGACACAGTCTCTTCGGCTATACGGGTAATGATTTCAACAGCTTCCTCATAATGAGCCGCTATGCCTATGATATAGGGCGGATTTTCTCTGTAGTATTTCTGGGACAAATACCCTGCTTTATATATCTCCAGCTGGTCATAAGGATTTTTGGACAATGTAATTACATATGCATCAATACGTTTGGCATGCTTCTGTAACTTATGTATCAGTTTATTGGGATTTTTCACTGATTCTCCCACATACAAACGGGGATACATATCCATACTTGTCCATCTCCTTTCTTTTGTAATCCATATAGAATAATTATATCATATTTATCTGTTTTTCCAAAGCAAAATATTGACGTTACCTGCAATATTTTATATTATATTTATATAAAACGATATTACATGTATCCTAATTTGCTTTTTACATAGGATAAGATGGGGGTACGAATGAAAACTGTAGCCAGAATGGCACTTCAACCCGGTATGGAAATCGGGGAAGATGTATTAAACAGCCGGGGAGATGTTCTGTTTCCGGCTCATACAATAATTGATGCCACTGTTCTGGCAAAGCTGGAGCGTCATTCCATCATGGCCATTTCTGTATTAGATGAAATTGACTTTGCCACTACCCACTTTGAAAAAGTACGCCTATCCCGGGAATTTAAAAATTTTGAGAAACTGTATCTTCATCTTTTTCCGCAATACAAAGAAATGATGAATCGCCTGGTTGGTTTCGGTTACCCCGTTGATACTTCTATTTTATTACAAATCTATCATATTCTTACGGAAAAGGTTTCTTCCGGACGCCAGTTACTGGACTTTTTATATAATATGGTGCCCAGCGAAGACGAACTGACTCATACGCACTGTTTAAACTCCGCATTGATTGCCGGTGTATTTGCCGATTGGCTTGGCATGAAACCCGAAGAAAAAGATACTTTAATTTTATGTGGCTATTTTTATGATATCGGCAAATTAAAACTTCCCGCTTCCATACTCTGGAAACCCGGAAAGTTAACTGATGAGGAGTTTGCCCTTGTAAAGACACACCCCATATTGGGATATGAAATTGTAAAAAACCAAACCAATCTCAACTCCCATATTATTAACAGTATTTTAATGCACCACGAGCGTTGTGACGGACAGGGATATCCTTCCCGCCTGCAGATGCAGCAGATAGATTTCTATGCGAGACATATATCTATCATTGATGCCTACGAAGCCATGACTTCTGCACGTTCCTACCGTCAGTCACTTTCCCCACTGGAAGTTGTGGAACGTTTTGAGGCCAGCGGCATGATGCAATATGACTATGAAATCTTACGTCCTATTATGATTCGAATTGCAGATTCCCAGATAGGTATGACTGTAAAATTAAGTGACGATTCGGTTTGGGAAATCTTTTTACCCAACTCTATTCATTTTTCCAGACCCACTTTAAAACGGGAAGACGACAAAGGACAATTAGAGTTATTGGATTTATCTGTACGTCAGGATCTGAAAATTGTTTCTACATTCTAAATATCTGTAAAAAACAAAGAGCCTTTCATGGCTCTTTATTTTTGGAAATTCGTATGAAATTAATAATGTCTGCGACTTCCCCACAAATTGTTTTTCTTTAATTCCAGATATTCCGCATATGCTTTTTCCAATATTTGCTTCTCATTGGCAAATTTCAAAAGATGATATGCCTCATGGTACTTATAAAATCCGGAATCCACAAAATACTCTTCGCGCTGTGGTTTGCTGTAGTAACTGTCTGCCATCATCAGATACCAGTGAACTTCTTTTTCCACTACATCTTCAGGCACATTGAATGTATACTCACTTTTCCCGATATATTTTATAATGGTGGCTTTTGCACCGGATTCTTCCAGTACTTCTCTAAGCGCAGTATCTTTATACTCTTCGCCTTCTTCCACCGTTCCTTTAGGTAAAACCCATCCTTCGTACTTATTTTTATAGTTTTTGTACAAAAGTAAAATCTTCCCTCGGAAAATAACCACACCGCCGCAACTGGTTGCTTCTATCATTGCAATACCTCCGCTATTGGTGTGTCAAAATGATGACCTGTTAATAGTATAGTGCAAACTTTCTCTCTTCGCAATACTTTTTATTCTACTCCGCGTTTTTCATGGCCTGTTGTATATTCTGCATAAGGTGTTTGCTCTTTTTCTCCCTGAAAAACCGCATTCCAAAACCTTAGAATTTTTCCTGTTTCTTCCCGGTTCTCTACAGTAAACTGCAAACGCAAAGCACTTCTCAATTCCCTATTTATGACTTTATCATGTAATGACAAAGGTACCGCATTATAAATAATGTTATAACACTGCTTACACACAGTGGTAACGGGAAAGTTTTTATGATACCGGTCTGTCAGGATAAAATACCCTTTGTCGTTACCGGTATTTCTCCGACAACCTTTTGTTGTTTTAGCCACACAATTGGCAGTGACCATCAAAGGAATGCGGCCGTATACAACCTGCTCTGTTTTAAAATCACCTTCACATAATCTGCGCAATTCTTTCTTGTTTAATTCGTAAGGAACGCAACAGACCTCTGTTTTATTTTGCCAAAACTTTAATGATGGCTTATTAAAGGTGTAAACTCCCGCATCCGTATTTATTCTTCCACGGTAGCCAATCTTACGTAAAAAGCCATAACTTTCCATATTCCTTACCAAAACACCATTTGCAGCGTTCATTACCGGCAACAACTTCTCTAAATCAGAAATATCTTTCTTTCGCACAATATAGGGCAATGCAATATAAACGGATGCAGACTTACCGTTCCAACACATTTTTTTACATTCCTCAATAAAATCAGGAGACAGGCAGGATAAACCCATATCCAGATACAGAATATCCACGTTGCCGGCATACTGTCTGACTGCTGCAAGCTGGTCTGCCGTACTGACCAGAATATGCACACCGCTATTCTTATTTTTTGCGTGGTAATCCTCTTTTTGTTTCTCCCGTTGGTTTTCTTCTTCAGAATATAGTTCCTGTACATGTGGTGGTTGATATGCGGATGTATCTGTTGCAGAAAGACATAGGCACTTTTCCATTTCTTTTTCTATAAAGGCTTTATTTATCTTTCTCTCAAGTTCTTCCACACCATTGCGCCTTAATTCATTTAAAGCCTTTAAAGAATAAAAGGCGCTGTCAGATACTGTAATCATAATATCATCTTTATTTACTGAAAAAGGCGTATTCCCCAGCTTTATAAGACTCTTTAATACATTTTCTGAAGTAATAGGCTGATTAGAGGCTTTCTGAACCATATCTCCATAGACTGTAACCGATACTTCCCCGCAAATAAGCGTCAGGGTACAGGGGCTTCCCGTTTCAAAAGAGGCATACATGGAAATCTCTTTTTTAGGCACTGTTTCTAAATATTGTCTGCGCACCGATGATAAAAGCGATTCATCACTGCCACTATATGCCGGAGAAGATAATGTAATCATATCTGCACCGTTATGTTTAAAATAATATCCGTCCTGTATGCCGGAACGTATATACAACGAAGAAAGTTGCTTAATATCAGCCTCTTCAACCGTATAATTTTTTGCACCCACCCTGTAATATAAATCAATATATTTACGGTAAACCGCTGTAACACCGGCGGCATATTCCGGCTTTTTCATTCTGCCTTCTATTTTAAAGGAATCAATGCCTGCCTCAATTAATTGTGGCAAAAATGCAATACTGCACATATCTTTTAAACTTAAGGGATACTGTTCATTGCCTGCATTATTTTTGGCTTTGTTTATCCCGGTCTGCTTTTCAGCTTCAAATTCACTTACCTGATAAGGCAATCTGCAGGGTTGCGCACACCTTCCCCTGTTTCCGCTTCTGCCACCTAACATACTGCTAAACAGACATTGTCCGGAATAACAATAACACATGGCACCATGAATAAAAGTCTCCAGTTCCAGACCTGTTTCCTGTTTTAAAGTGCGAATTTCTTCTAAAGAAAGTTCCCTTGCCGGCACAATGCGTACTGCCCCCATATCTTTTAAAAGGTTGGCAGCGTAGGAACCTGTTACTGTCATCTGGGTACTGACATGTAAAGCCAGCTTGGGAAAGGCTTCTTTGATTGTTAAAAATGCGCCTATGTCCTGTACAATCACGCCATCCAAACCTTCCTTACAGAAAGGGTCCAAATAAGGTATCAATTCCGGCAATTCAGAATCTTTAATCAGAGTATTTACCGTCAAATACACCTTTTTCCCAAACAGATGCGCATACCGGATTGCTTTACAAATTTCCTCATCCGTAAAGTTATCTGCATACGCTCTGGCTCCGAATTTACTCCCTCCGAGATATACTGCGTCAGCTCCCGCATTTATAGCTCCCAAAAAGCTCTCATAATTACCTGCAGGTGCCAGCAATTCTACTTTATTGGTTATATTTTGTTTCATATTCCAAATCTCCATATTAAACGCAGCATTTAATGCAAATGCCACAGAAAATCTATCAAAAATTCCATAACCGAAATAACGCTGCCCGTTACCGGACAGCGCCATACTTACCTGTTGTAATCTTTTAATTCTGTCTCAAGACGAACTATTTTCTTACCGCTTTCATTAATTTCTGTCTGCATTTCTCTTACTTTTTTATCAGTAGATTCCAATTTAATCTGTGCAGCAATCAACTCATGCTTCAAATCATAGAGTTCTTTTTCTTTCGTCTGTAATTCTTCTTCCAACAAAGAAATCTGTTTCTTTGCTTTAAAATAATCATCCGCTATATTCAGCTGTAAAAGCACTGACTGTGTATCCATAGGTTGTCTGCGAAAACTTTCAATCTTACTGTATTCTTCTACTTTATTGTTGATATAGGAAGCCACTTTTTGCAAATATTCTTCACTTTCATAACCACTTAAAGTAAAAATCTTACCGCCGATAATCACTTCGGTATCTGTTTTAGAAGACATATCCCTCTCCTCTCTGATTGTACAATCCGAAAACAACAACGCACACTTTGTAAAATGCTTCCGCACAAAAAGAATTTCCGCATAACACCCACAAAATATGCTACCCCACGTAAATTTAAAATACTAGATATATTATATCCTATCCTTACTTGAGTGGCAAGAGATTTTTAAGGAATATTTCGTTTATCATATAATTAATTTCATAAAAAATACAATTCGGCATTCTCAAACAACAAAATCATTTCAACGAAGTATTAATCCATAAAAGCATCCAGACCCATATGTTTATATGCCAGTTCCGTAACCATTCTCCCTCTGGGGGTACGGTTAAGCAAGCCGTTTTGAATCAGATAAGGCTCATAAACATCTTCTATAGTACCGGCATCCTCACCTATGGCTGCAGCTAAAGTATCCAATCCTACCGGACCGCCTTTAAATTTCATAATCATGGTGGATAACATATTCCGGTCAATATGGTCCAGCCCCAACTTGTCCACATCCATCAAATCAAGAGCAGTATGTGCTACTTCTTCCGTTATATTACCATCATATTTAACCTGTGCAAAATCTCTGACTCTTTTTAAAATACGGTTGGCCAATCTGGGGGTTCCTCTGCTTCTGCGGGCAAGTTCCAAAGCACCGCCGTCATCAATCTCTACATTTAATACCTTGGCACTGTGTTTAATGATATACTTCAGTTCCTGAATCGTATAGAACTCAAGACGATGAATCATGCCGAAACGGTCACGCAAAGGAGCCGTCAGCATACCCACTCTGGTGGTTGCGCCAATCAGGGTAAATTTGGGTAAATCCAGACGTATGGAACGTGCGGATGCACCCTTTCCAATCATAATATCAATTGCAAAATCTTCCATTGCAGGATAAAGAACCTCTTCCACCTGTCGGTTTAAGCGGTGTATTTCATCCACAAACAAAATATCGCCTTCCTGTAAATTGTTGAGAATGGCAGCAATTTCACCGGGCTTTTCAATGGCCGGACCACTGGTTACCTTCAAATTCACACCCATCTCATTGGCAATAATACCCGCAAGTGTAGTCTTACCCAGTCCGGGCGGTCCGTAAAACAAGGCATGGTCCAAGGCATCACCACGTTGTTTCGCTGCTTCGATATATATTTTGAGGTTCTCTTTTACTTTTTCCTGTCCGATATAGTCGCATAAATACTGCGGACGCAGGGAACCTTCTATTTTTTTATCCTCTTCCGTAAAATTGGTTTCAATTGTTCTGGCCATTTAAACCTATTACCCTTCTAAAACAAGTATTTTAATGCTGCTTTTAACAATTGGCTGCTATCCATGTGTTCTGCATCCGGTATCTGCTTCACGGCTTTCAAACTTTCCGTCTGTCCGTATCCCAAAGCAACCAAAGCCTCCACTGCTTCTTTTAACGGACCTTCAGCAGGACCCTGCACAACCGGATTCTGTCCTGCGATTTCCATATTGATTATGGTATCATCATAAGAAACCTTATCTTTTAAATCCAAAATCAGTCTCTCTGCGGTCTTTCCACCGATACCGGGCGCTTTTGATATTGCTTTGGCGTCACCGGAAAAAATAGCATACCGCAGGGCATCCGCATCCATCACAGACAATATTGCCAGTGCACCTTTCGGTCCGATACCGTTTACCGTAATACATTTTTTGAAAATATCTAAATCCGCCCGGGTTAAAAAACCATACAGGGAAAAAGCATCTTCTCTTACAAGGGTATAGGTATGTAGCTTAATCTCCTGCCCGATACCCGGTAATCCCTGGGCAACCCTTGCGGAAATATGGATATTGTAACCGATACCTCCTACATCCAACACCACATTATCTTCTGTAATTTCAGCAATTTCGCCTCTGATATATGCAAACATAATGAATCCTCTCGTGAAGGGAACGAAGAATAAAGCGATTCTAAACGTCCCACTAATATTACTTGTTACCAGGTAATCATATCACAATCGAACATATGTTTCAAGTATTCTTTTTGGATTTATGGAAGATTATTAAAAAGCAAAGTACATGTACAGCGGATGTAATTGCCCAGGAAATAGGATACGAAATATATAAAGTATCCAAAGTCCTATCCGCAGCAAATACGGTATAAATCCATACCACACGGAACAAACAGGCACCGGTCAAAGAAACAATCATAGGCAGTACAGAACGCCCCATACCGCGCAAACATCCAACCACTGTGTCCATAAATCCACATAAAAAATATGGGCAGCTGATGTACATCAGTCTAAGAATACCGTATCCGATGACTTCCGCTTCTATTGCTTCCGTCTCCGTTACGTATAACTGTAAAAGCCATGGACTTAAGAAATATAAACCGATACCCATAACCAGCCCCACGACCGTAACAATACCCAGGCATAATATCGCTATCCTACCGATGCGTTTATAATTCTTTGCACCGTAATTTTGTCCCACAAAACTAACAGCCGTCTGATGCAGCGCATTCATTGCCGTATACACAAAACCTTCTAAATTTCCGGCTGCGGAATTCCCCGCAACAGCCGTAGCACCAAAAGAATTAATGGATGACTGGATTAATACATTGGATATGGAAAAGATTGCTCCCTGCAAACCGGCAGGAATACCAATTCTTGCCATCATCCACAGTTTGTGGGGCACAATACGCAGTTCTTTTAACACCAGACGATAGGGGCCATTCGAACGTATCAGACAAATTACAACCAAAATAGCAGACACTACCTGGGAAATTGCGGTAGCCATTGCAACTCCGGCTACATCCATGGAAAACCCGATTACAAAAATCAAATTCAAAATAACGTTAATAATTCCTGCAACCAACAAAAAATACAACGGTCTTCTGGTATCTCCCACCGCACGCAAAATGGCGGCACCAAAATTATAGACCATCATTGCGGGCATGGCAGCAAAATAAATTCTCACATACAATACAGACTGGTCAAGTACTTCGGGAGGTGTGCCCATGGCTTCCAGTGCAACGGGTGCAACAAAAAAGCCGATAAAAACTAATAAAACACCACAAACAAACGCCGTCAGGATAGCAGTATGTACCATTTCTGATAATTCCTTTTCCTGTCCGGCACCATAATATCTCGATACCAGAACATTTGCGCCTACGGAAAGACCGATAAATACATTGACAAGTAAGTTGATAAGGGAACCGGTGGAACCAACCGCCGCCAATGCATTGCTGCCTCCCCACCTTCCCACCACTATCATATCTGCAGCATTAAATAAAAGCTGCAATATACCGGAAAGCATGAGGGGAAGGGAAAATAACAGTATTTTTCCCAGCAACGGTCCGTTACACATATCTATTTCGTATTTTTTATCTTTTTTAAGGGTTTGCATATCTACATTCCTCTTTTCTGTTAATACCTAATCTGTTCAATCGTCTCTATGATAACATCCGGCGTTATAGTTATCAATATCCGCTAAAAAGGACGGCAAAACCGTCCTTTTCTAAGCATTTATCTTGCGTTTATTTATGCAACAATTCTTTTATATGCTTATCCTATAGCATACTTTCCTACTTATTGTTGATATAATTAATCAAACCTTCTGCCGCAATAATCTTCTGCATAAAGGGAGGGAATGCCTGGCCTTTGAAGGTGGTTTGCTTGGTTACGTTGGTGATAACACCGGAATCGAAGTCTACTTCCACTTCATCACCGGCCGCAATGCCTGCAGCCGCTTCGGGACATTCAATAATGGGAAGTCCGATATTGATAGCATTACGGTAAAAAATACGTGCAAAGGTATCTGCGATAACACAGCTGACACCGGCAGCCTTAATAGCGATGGGTGCATGTTCTCTGGAGGAACCGCATCCGAAGTTTTTGTCTGCTACGATAATGTCACCCTTTTTTACATTTTTTACAAAATCCTTGTCGATATCTTCCATGCAGTGTAATGCCAATTCCGCAGGGTCTGAGGAATTTAAGTATCTTGCAGGAATGATAACGTCTGTATCTACATTGTCTCCGTATTTAAAAACTAATCCTTTTGCTTTCATGGTATTAAAATCTCCTTTTTACAGTTCTTCAGGACCGGAAATCTTACCGGTAATGGCACTTGCAGCAGCTACAGCAGGGCTTGCTAAATAAATTTCAGATTTTACATGACCCATACGTCCTACAAAGTTGCGGTTTGTGGTGGATACACAACGCTCGCCCTCTGCAAGAATACCCATATAACCGCCAAGGCAGGGACCACAGGTAGGTGTGCTGACTACTGCTCCGGCTTCGATAAATATCTTAAGCAATCCTTCTTCCATAGCATCCATGTAAATCTTCTGGGTTGCGGGAATAATGATACAACGCATACCTTTTGCCACATGACGGCCTTTTAAGACTTCTGCTGCAATACGCAGGTCATCAAGACGTCCGTTAGTACAGGAACCAATAACAACCTGATCGATTGCAATGTTGTCAATTTCATCCAGTGTATGGGTGTTTTCAGGCAGATGAGGAAATGCAACAGTAGACTTTAAGGTAGCCAAATCAATGGTGTACTCTGCATCATATACTGCATCTTCGTCTGCTTCGTAAATTTTGTATGCACGGTTTGAGTGCTCTTTCATATATGCTTCAGCCAATGCATCTACAGGGAAAATACCGTTCTTTGCACCTGCTTCAATTGCCATATTGGCAATGGTAAAACGGTCATCCATAGTGAGATTTGCAATACCGTCACCAACAAATTCCAATGATTTATAAAGGGCACCGTCTACACCTATCATACCGATAATATGTAAAATTACGTCCTTACCGGATACCCATTTGGAAGGCTTTCCTGTTAAAGTAAACTTAAGTGCGGAAGGTACTTTAAACCATGCCTTACCGGTTGCCATACCGGCTGCCATATCCGTACTGCCGACACCGGTAGAGAATGCACCGAGTGCACCATAGGTACAGGTATGGGAATCTGCACCGATAATCACATCACCTGCAACAGTAAGTCCTTTTTCAGGCAAAAGAGCATGCTCGATTCCCATTTCACCTACTTCAAAGTAGTTGGTAATATCATTTTTGCGGGCAAATTCTCTTACACATTTGCAGTGCTCTGCGGATTTAATATCTTTGTTAGGTACAAAGTGGTCCGGTACAAGAGCAATCTTGTCCTTGTGGAACACACCGTCTACCTGCATTTTTTCCATTTCTTTAATTGCAACCGGGCTTGTAATATCGTTACCCAGTACCAAGTCCAAATCTGCTTCAATAAGCTGGCCTGCTTCCACACTTTCAAGGCCTGCATGAGCAGCCAGAATCTTTTGTGTCATTGTCATTCCCATAAATAACTTCCTCCGAAATAATTCATTTGTATGTATTTTAACATATGTTGGTGTATTCTTCAAATATATATATTTTATATTTACTATTATTTGGGGTTATGGTAGAGTTGGTGATATAACGAGAAATTATTCTGTCAGAGACGCGCTCTCGCTACATGAAAACGTAGCGGTACATAAGGCGGTTAAATACACCGCCTAAGTACCGACGTTTCCAAAGTGTCTCTGACAGAATAATTTCTCGTTAGACGGCCAACTTACCATAAGGGAGGGGCGGTAGCGGGATTGAACGTTATGATAAGGTCACCCCGCTTAAAATACCTATATCGTACTTGCATAGAGGAGAAAAACCATGAATCTACAGAATTTGAATTTATATCATATTTTTTATGAGGTGGCGAGCTGTGGGAATATTTCCGGGGCGGCCAGGAATTTGTTCATTTCCCAGCCTGCTATTTCCAAGGCGATTTCTAAGTTGGAAAGTAATTTGTCAACCACGTTATTTTTAAGAAGTTCCAGAGGGGTTAAGCTGACTCCTGAGGGTGAATTACTTTTTAAGCAGATTGAGACTGCTTTTCATGCCATTCATCAGGGAGAAACACAGCTTTTGAAAAATCAGCAGTTGGGTGTGGGACAGCTTTCCATCGGTGTAAGTAACACCCTTTGTAAGTATGTACTTCTGCCCTATTTGCAGACTTATATCCAAGAAAATCCCCATGTGAAACTTTCCATTTACTGCCAGTCATCTTTAGAGACTATTGCTGCTTTGGAAAGCGGCAAGTTAGACATTGGTCTGGTGGGGGAAAGCGACCGCATGGGGGATTTATGTTTTACTCCCGTGGAAGAAATCCAGGACATGTTTGTGACTACCAAAGAATATATGGAACATTTAAAGGAACGTGTGCAGAAAGAAACTGCTACCACTGATTCCACCCAATTACTCTCCCAGGCTACCCTCTTACTTTTGGACAAAAAGAACATTACCCGCCAATACGTGGAAAAATATCTGTTACTTAGAGATATTACCCCGGAACAGCAATTAGAAGTTACCACAATGGACTTACTAATTGAATTTGCCAAAATCGGCATGGGCGTCGCCTGTGTTATCCGTAACTTTGTGGAAAAGGAATTATCTGACGGCACATTGATTCCATTCCCCATGACAGACCCTATTCCGAAACGAAAAATAGGATTTGCCTACAAAAAGCAGACAAATCCTACGAATGCCATGACAAAATTCTTAGCACTTACCGGTGAATAATCACCGGTAAGTATTTTATTTCTCTTCTATTCAATTCCCAAGGCCTGTAACCGTTTCTTAGCATCCGTACTGCCTTGCCTGTTAGCTTTTTGGTACCAGCTTATGGCCGTTTGAATATTCTTATCTACATACAATCCTTTTTCAAACATTTCACCTACAAGGAACATGGCATGGGTATTTGCCGCACAATGAATGGCTGACATAAACCAATCATAAGCCGCATGATAATCTACCGGTCTGCCTTGTCCGTAATAATAAAACATTCCGATATTTCGCATAGCGCCGGAGGAACCATTATCCGCAGCCATTTGATACCATCGGATTGCTTCCTCATAGTTTTGTCTGTTTGCATGAATCAATCCCATCTCAAACTGTGCACGCCACTCCCCATCCTCTGCGTACTTTTGCAGCTTCTTTTCCGTAATTTCTTTCAGATAATCGCTTTGCATCTGACGGTATTCCTCTGCCAAGGTTTGGATTTCCATACGTTTAAGTCCTTCTTCTGCAAGTTTTATGGCTTTTTCTTCATTGGACTTAAGATAATCAGGTCTGCACGCACCTTCTGTTTCTATCAGGTGTTTTGCATTTGACATGGCCTTTTGGTACCACTCTCTTGCCAGTGCATTATCTTTTGTAACACCTTTTCCGTTTTCATAGGCATTCCCCATATTATTCATGGCTATGGATTCTCCGTTATTAGCCGCCTGTGTATTCCAGTAAATATATTCCGTGGCATTTTGTTCCACACCAATCCCCAAAGAATAATATCTTGCTACATTGGTTTGTGCGGTTCTGTCTCCGTTTCGGGCTGCCAACAGGTAATACCGAAATGCTTCTCTGTCATTTTGCAAAAATCCATTTCCCTGTTCATACATTTTTGCTACCGCATATTGACAATCTACATCACCATTATCTGCGGCAATCTTTAAAAGATTGTTGGCTGCCCTTTGGAATTGCGCTTTATCCTGTTCTGATGTTGCCTGTTCTACGCCGTTTAACAAAGCAGCTCTGATAAAAAGGCAGGCCTTGGGATATCCCGCATGAGCCAGTACATCCATTTTCTTTCTTAATTTTGCTTTATCTTTTTTACCGGCTTTTATATCAGCAATGATTTTCTCGTATTCTTTATCATATTTTTTGAGTTCTTTAGGTGTTAACATTATTTCTCCTGTCCGCAAAAAACGAAAAGTGCAACTTTACATTGAAACCCATCATTAAATCAGCCCACTTTAGAATATCTAAAATGGGCTGACACTTTTTTATTAGTTGTTAATTAACTTATCTTCTTCGTTGTTCCAGCTGTAAAGCTTACGGATATCAGCACCAACCTTCTCTGAAGGATGTTCTGCTGCAAGCTTTCTTAATGCACGGAAGTGTGCCTGACCGCCTGCCTGAGACATATCCAGAAGGAAGTCTTTTGCAAAGGTACCGTCCTGAATATCGGATAATACTTTCTTCATAGCCTTCTTGGTATCTTCGGTAATAATCTTAGGTCCGGTAATGTAATCACCGTATTCAGCGGTGTTGGAGATGGAGTATCTCATGCCTGCAAAACCGCTCTGGTAAATCAGGTCTACAATCAGCTTCATTTCATGGATACATTCAAAGTATGCATTTCTTTCATCGTAACCTGCTTCTACTAAGGTTTCGAAACCAGCCTGCATCAGTGCACAAACACCACCGCAAAGTACTGCCTGCTCACCGAAAAGGTCTGTTTCGGTTTCGGTTCTGAAAGTAGTTTCCAGTACGCCTGCTCTTGCACCACCGATTGCCTGTGCATAAGCTAAAGCCATATCCTGTGCCTTACCGGTTGCATCCTGATGAACAGCAATCAGACAAGGAACACCCTTACCAGCCTGATATTCGCTTCTTACAGTGTGTCCGGGTCCCTTAGGTGCAATCATGGTAACGTCAACATCTGCAGGAGGTACAATCTGACCGTAGTGAATGTTGAAACCATGAGCGAACATTAACATGTTACCAGCCTCTAAGTTGGGCTCAATGTCATTTTTGTAAAGAGAAGCCTGTAATTCATCGTTGATAAGAATCATGATGATATCTGCCTTCTTAGCTGCTTCTGCTGCGGTATATACTTCAAAGCCCTGTGCCTCAGCCTTTGCCCAAGACTTGGAGCCTTCATACAAACCAATGATTACGTGGCATCCGGATTCCTTTGCGTTTAATGCGTGAGCATGTCCCTGGCTGCCGTAGCCGATCACTGCGATTGTTTTTCCTTCCAGTAAAGAGATGTTACAATCTTCCTGGTAATAAATTTTTGCCATATTTTTTTCCTCCGTCTATGGTATAAGATTCATGTATAACTGATAGGATTTTCCTAGAGCTAACTTTTTATTAATTAACTGATATGATTGAGGTTTTCGATACCTCTACTCAATCCGGCAATACCGGTTCTTGCCAGTTCCAAAATCTCGTAGCCTTCCAAAAGTTTTAAGAAAGCATCAATCTTTGACTGGTCACCGGTCATTTCTACTATCAGACTGTCAGAAGCCACATCAATGATGTTGGCACGGAATACGTCTGCCAGTGAAATAATACCCTGTCGCTCACTAGCACAGGCTTTTACTTTAATCAGGGCAAGCTCCCTGTATACGCTGCTGTCGGGCTTTAATTCCCTGATATCGCGGATATCCACAAGCTTTGCCACCTGCTTTTCGATCTGTTCCAGAATCTGGTCATCACCGGTTGCTACAATGGTAATACGATGAAATCTGGGATCTGCAGTCACACCTGCGGTAATACTTTCAATGTTATAGCCACGTCTGGAAAACAATCCTGAAATCCGGCTTAAAACACCGGCTGTATTGTCTACCAGAAGCTGAAATACTTTCTTCTGCAATTTGCTTTCCTCCCAAAATTTGTTTCCCTAGTTTCTAATGATAACAATACTTTTGCACCTTGTCAACGTATGAAGTTGCGGAATATGTTATATAACCTATAGTTATTACAAGCTTTTAATAAAAGTCTTTTTATTCCTCTAAGTTATCTCTTTAATTATCACTCTCAGAACATTTGGAAAGTGCCAGTGTTCCGGTACGGGCAACTTCTACAATACTGATGGATGCTAACATCTGGATAAAGAGCTTGGTTCTCTCCGGTACATCACAAACCTGAATCATCATCAGATTCTTGGACATATCTACAATGTCAGCTTTCATCATTTCACAAATTTCCATAATTTCACGACGGGTTGTTTTATTGTATTTTACTTTGACAAGCATAAGCTCTCTACTGATACTTTTCGGTTCGGTAAAGGTCTTTACTTTTATGACATCCAGCTTTTTATTCAACTGTTTTTCAATCTGCTCAATCGTACGCTCATCACCGCTGCTTACAATGGTCATACGGGATACATCGGGGTCATCGGTTTCTCCCACAACAAGACTATCGATATTAAAACATCTTCTGGAGAAAAGCCCGGCAACCTTACAGAGTACACCGGAACGGTTCTCTACCAGAACGGAATATATTTTTTTCATAATCGTTCACATGCCTTTCCATAACCTGCACCGGATTATATCCTATCCTTTACAGGCAAAATATTCACACACTATACCAAATCCATGGGGTCAATCAGACACTCAAGCAACACACTCTCATCCTCTTTTAAGAATGCATCCAGTACCTCTTCCATCTTGTCCATGGTTGTTAGTCTGAAGAAGGGCAAATCATATGCCGCAGCCAGTTTCTCCAAATCAGGACTACCGGATAAATCTACTACAGAATAGTTGTCTTTATAGGTAAAGTGCTGATACTGACGCACCATGCCTAAGAAATTGTTCTTCAGAACAATAATCTTAACCGGAATATTGTGTTGTCTCATGGTAGCCAGTTCCATCATGGACATCTGGAAGGAACCGTCTCCGCAGACTGCAATCACCTGACGGCTCTTATCAGCCACTTTGGCTCCCATTGCTGCAGGAATGGAATAGCCCATGGTACCCATACCGCCGGAGGTTAAGAACTTACCGTCTTTTACAATGTGATAACCGCAGGACCAAATCTGGTTCTGTCCCACGTCTGCCACATACACACCGTTATCCTGCATTTTTTCGGACAGTCTGGTAATAAACGCCGCAGGGTCTACAAAATCGGGATTGGGGGTACGTTTCTTTTCCATAGCGGTTCTGTATTCATCAAGGGTCTGAATCCATTCTTCATGCTCACAATCACAATCCTTAGACGCCAACAAATCTTCAAAAATGTGCTTGGCATCCCCAACCAAAGGAATGGTGGGACCTGCATTTTTACCGATTTCAGCCGGGTCCACATCAATATGAATCAATACCTTATTCTGGGTTATCAAATCAGGCTGGCTCACTGCACGGTCTGCTACTCTGGCACCAACCATAATCAATAAATCAGACTCGTTCATGGCACGGTTTGCATAGGGTTTACCGTTATTGCCTACCATACCGTAATACAGGGGATGTCTTGTGGGCATGGCACCAATCCCCATCATGGTAGAAACAACCGGGATTCTGTGGGCTTCCGCAAAAGCACGGAGTTCCTTTTCCGCTTCACTTAACAGCACACCACCGCCGGCACAGATAATGGGACGTTTTGCCTTTTCCAGTTCCTTAACAACTTTCTTTAACTGGACTGCATTGCCTTTTACCGTCGGTTTATAGGTACGCAGGGAAACTTCCTCAGGATATACAAAATCTTTTATCACCGCATTCTGGATATCTATGGGAATATCAATCAAAACCGGTCCTTTTCTGCCGGAATTGGCTATATAAAATGCTTCTTTAAAGATTTTAGGAATATCCTGGACATTTTTTACCAGATAACTGTATTTTACAAAAGACTCTACTGCACCGGTAATATCCGCTTCCTGGAATACATCACTTCCCAAAAGCTCGCTGTTTACCTGTCCGGTAATACATACCATAGGAATACTGTCTGCCGCTGCTGTGGCAATACCGGTAATCACATTGGTTGCACCGGGGCCGGATGTTACGGCACACACGCCGGGCTTTCCGGTCATTCTTGCCATACCGCTTGCAGCATGGGCTGCGTTTTGTTCCGTACGGATCAACACCGTTTGGATATCCGATTCCAAAATACTATTATAAAAAGGACAGATTGCAACGCCGGGATAACCAAAGACCACTTCTACCCCTTCAGCCTCCAGACATTTGATTATGGCATCTGCTCCTATCATATTCTGTTCCTCCCTTAGCCTAACAAATTGTATTTTAATATTTTAACACATTAAAGCGTGACAATTCAACAGTAATTTTTATATTGCTAAAAAAACTGTGTCTCTTTTATAAAAGGTTGCCCTCTATTCTTTTAACTGCTCCAAAAGACGCCCCGCCAGCTTTACGGCGTCAGCCGCATCCTTTGCATATCCGTCTGCACCGATTTCATCTGCATACTCTTGTGTAATCACCGCACCCCCGATTATAATTTTGGCGGTAATGCCCATCTGCCGTGCGTACTCTACCACATGCTTCATTTGCTGCATGGTAGTGGTCATCAAAGCAGATAATGCAATAAAAGTTGCACGATGCGCTTTTGCGGCTTTCACAATATCTTCTTTGGTAACATCTTTACCTAAATCCACAACCTTATAGCCATAGTTTTTCAACATCAATGCCACAAGATTCTTACCGATATCGTGAATGTCTCCCTCTACAGTGGCAATCACAACCACAGGCATATCCTGCGCATCCTTTTGCGTAAGCATCAAAGGCTCCAGCACTTCAATGGAAAGTTTCATGGCTTCCGCACTTGCAATGAGCTGGGGTAAGAAATATCTGCCGGCATCAAAATAATCGCCTACTGTATTAATGGCAGGTAAAAGAACACTATCTAACAGTTCTTTGGGGTTATGTCCGGCTGCAAGTGCATCCTTCGTGATTTGTACAATGCCGTTTTTATTTCCCTTTAACACTGCTTCTCTTAGTTTTTGTTCCAAAGTCACTTCTAAAACTGCCTGTGGCATATCCTGCGTTTTTTCCGTATCAGTCTTTTTTTCAGACACATAATTTATGTAGCGTAAATCTGCATCTGTTTTATTTAACAACAAATCAGAAGCAAATGCTGCGCTCATCAAAAGCTCCTGGGACGGATTTGCAATGGCCATGGTAAGACCTGCCTGTATTGCCATGGTCAAAAAGGCAGTATTTACATAGCTTCTTTCCGGCATACCAAATGAGATATTGGACAAACCGCAAACCGTAGCAAACCCTTCTTCTTTACAAAAACGGATGGTTTCCAGAGTTTCTAAAGCTGCTTTGGGATTGGCGCCTACGGTAGTGACCAAACCGTCTACCACAATATCTTCTTTGGTAAATCCAAGGCTTTGTGCTCTCTCCCAAATCTTACGGATAATCTCTTTCTTTTCGGACAAATCCGCAGGAAGTCCCGCATCAGAAAGAGGCAATAAAATAAACATGGCTCCGTATTTCTTTACCACAGGCAAGAGTTTCTCAAATTTTTCTTTCTCATAAGAGACAGAATTTACTAACGCCCTGCCGGGATATCTGCGGAGTGCTTCTTCTAACACGTCGATATGGCTGGAATCCAAAGAAAGCGGCAAATTGCTTACAGTGCTGATTTCTTCCATGGCACAAAGCATGGTTTCTTTTTCATCAATACCGCTCATTCCCATATTGACATCCAATACGAAAGCACCACATTTTTCCTGCTCCTCGGCAAAATCCTTAACCATCTCAAAGCTGCCTTCTCTAAGTTCAGCCTGCAATTTCTTTTTACCGGTAGGATTTATTCTCTCACCGATTACAAAGAAATTATCCTCTAAAGAAAAGGCAACTGTCTGTCTTTCACTTGCCAGATACCGGAAATCTTTTTCATATATATCCACATGCGTACGCTTTGTACCGAATTTATCTGTAATTGCTTTTATGTAAGAAGGGTCTGTACCGCAACATCCACCTAACACAGAGGCTCCGGCATCGAGCAGGCATTGCATTTCTTCCGCAAATGTATCTGCCTGCATATTATAACAGGTTGCTCCGGTTTCATCTACAAAAGGTAATCCAGCATTCGGCTTTGCAATGAGCGGAATGCTGGTGACCTCTGCCATAGCACGTATGATTTCACTCATGGCTGCAGGTCCGGTGGAACAATTGGCACCAATGGCATCTGCACCTAAAGATGATAATACCACGGCTGCTGTTTTTGCATCTGTTCCGTAAAGGGTACGACCATCTTTTTCGAATGTCATGGTAACCATTACCGGCAATTCACAGCTTTCTTTTGCTGCAATCAGTGCCGCTCTGGCTTCCTGCAGGCTCATCATGGTCTCTACAACCAGTAAATCCACCCCGGCAAGAGCCAAAGCCCTGATTTGTTCCTTATACACATCAACCAGTTCTTCAAAATCCATATTTCCTATGGGGGCAAGTTGTTTTCCGGTCATGGTGATATCACCGGCAACCAATGCTTTCTCACCGGCTGCCGTTTTGGACAACGCAACCAGTTTCTGTGTAAGTGCAGATAATTCCGTTTCCAAACCATACTCTTCTAATTTGATACAGTTGGCTGTGAAGGTAGGTGCATACAAAATATTTGTACCGGCATCCACATAAGATTTCTGTAACTGTAAAAATACTTCTTCATGTTCCAAAATCCATTTTTCCGGACATACCCCTGCAGGCATACCTGCTTTCATCAAATTAGAGCCGGTTGCACCGTCCAGATATATGATATTTTCTTCTGCCCATGCAGCAAATTCTGATTTTGTCATGCTTCCTCTCATTCCGTTGCACCTTAGGCAACTTTCCACCAAATTTATAATTATGAAAATACATTTTTGAAACGATAAACTTTCCATTTCATCACATAATCCTTATTATACTGACTCCCCTTTCAAATGACAAGTATCGTATTGATTTCACACCAAAAATATGCTAAATTTTATATGGATATTTTATACCGTTTTGGAGGACAGTTACTTGAAAAGCAAATTATATGTAATATTATCTGCACTGGTACTTACACTCACTGTAACAGGATGTGGTGTGGTGGAAGATCCGGAAACTGCAAAATTCGAAAGCGATATACAGGCATTTTGCGATGAAGTTGCTGCTATTGATGCCAATATCAATAATATTGATGCCACTTCTGAACATGCTGATGAAGAACTGTTGGAATATTTAGACCAATTAGACCAATCCTTTAAAGTATTGGCAGAAATGCCTATTCCTGAAGAATATGCCTATCTGGAAGAATTAACAGATGAAGCCAGTACATATATGTCTACTGCCGTAGAATCTTATCACGAGGCATTTGCAGGGGATACCTATGATGCAAATATTGCCGACTATGCATATCAGAACTATGAACGCGCCAACAAACGTGTCACTGTCATGCTACAGCTATTACGTGGTGAAACCGTTACCGCAGACGGTGTTGTCATCGAGCAGGGAAATGAATAAAGAACACACAAAAAGACAGATAACTCATCTGTCTTTTTCTATATGCTCTGTTTCAGTATTCATTTTCTATCAGTTCTTCCAAGGGGCGGATTTCATATCCCATTTCTTTCCATTTGGTAATAAGTTCATCTAAAATACTTGCGTTGGTACCGGAGGTACTATGTAACAGTACCACAGCTCCCGGATGGATTCTGCCTAATAATTTTTCAAAAGCTTCTTCTTTTGAGGGCTGCTTATCCTGATACCAGTCTGCATACGCCAGACTCCAGAAGAAAGTCCGGTATCCCATTTCATTTGCCATTTCCAAATTTTCTGTACTGTATTTTCCCTGAGGCGGTCTGTAAAATTTTACCATCTCTTTTCCTGTAATTTCCTGATAAAGTACTTCCACATCTTTCATTTCTTTTTCAAAAGAAGCATAATCGGAAATCTTAGACATATCAGGGTGATGATATGTATGATTTCCAACCGTATGCCCCTCTTCCACCATTCGTTTTACCAAATCCGGTGCGGATTCCAGATAGTGGCCCACCACAAAAAATGTCGCCTGTACATTGTGTTTTTTGAGGGCATCTAAAATCGGTTCCGTATTTCCGTTTTCATAGCCACAGTCAAATGTCAGGTAAATGACCTTTTTTGATTCATCCCCTACATAATACGCATTATATGCTTTTAATGAATCTTTTGATGCCATACCGGTAGGCTGTGTTCCTTCCGCCCCAAATCCTAACCCCCAGTTTTCTGTTTCCTTTAGGACCACCTGTTCCATATTTACCGTGGATGTATTTTCTGCATTCTCTAATGCAGCATTTTCTTCTATTTGTGCCACTACATAAGCTGCCAGCCTTCCCACAAAGAACATTGCAATTAATAATAATAGTGTCAGCATTTTTTTCATACAAAAAGCCCTTAAATACTCTTTAATAGAGTATATTAAGGGCTTTGGTTTTTATGTATTCTTTTCAGAAATTAAGCTGCAGCAGGAACTGCTTTGTTGATAGTATCCTGCATTAAGCAGTAGTTAACGATACCAAGGCAGCAAATCTGTAAAATCAAGAAAATGATGTTAGAACTTCCTGCAACACCTTTAATCTTGTCAACTCTTTCACCCATCTTGAATGCCCAGAAGAAACCATAGATACCGCAGGTTACAATGGTAAGTAAAATTACCATACCACCGGAAGTAGCTTCAGGTTCACCAGCTAACTGATTGATTTCATTGTTTAAGCAGACCATCCAGTAAAGACCATAGATACCGCAAGTTACAATTGTTAATACAATACACAAAACAATATTTCTGTTCATCGTATTAATCCTCCTCAAATTAGAATATGATTTTTGTTCGAATATCAAACGAACTTGATAAAATTATGCACTATTTATCGTATTTTGTCAATAGCAATCAAAGAAAGTATTATTCTGTCGAAACATAATCTGCCATTAACCTGCAATTGCCTTGTTAATGGTATCCTGTATCAGACAATAATTGACAATACCCATTCCGAATATGCCTAAAACCAGATAGATAATTCCACTGTTGGTACTTCCTTTAATCTTATCACAGTTTTCACCCATTTTATAATACCAGAAAAGCGCATAGATTCCGCATGTAATAAGTGAGAATACTACAACCATGGTACCGTCGGGAGCCTCAGCATCTCCGCTTAACTGTTTGATTTCTTCGTTTAAACAGTACATCCAATAAAGTCCGTAAATACCACATGTAACAATGGACAGCAATATGGCAATGGCAATATCCTTCTTTTCAATGCCGGCTGCGTTGGGATGAATTCCCGGAACCAAAGGTCCGCCGCAACGGGGACAAAACATATTGCTGTCATCTGTCTGTATGCCACAATTTCTACAAATTTTCATAAGATATCTCCTTGAATTTTTGACTCATTTTATGTTATTTTACTATTGTATTTGTTAAGAACAATACAACTATGCTACGAAAGGATAAAACTATGTATAAGTGTCCCTTTGATTACTTTTTAGGTATCCCCTGTCCCGGATGCGGCATGACCCGTGCTTTTTTTGCATTGCTTCGACTGGATTTTGAAGAAGCATTTTACTATCATCCGCTCTTTTTTGTGGTTATCGTAGCTGCTGTTATTATTCTTCTCTACTTTCTAAAAATCATTAAGATGCGTAGCAAAACCAAAAATCTTCTATTGGGTTTCGTCAGCATTTTATTCTTTATTGTCTATTTTATACGTCTTTTTGACAATGACCCTTTTATTTCCTGGCATCCGCAAACCGGACTCCTGTCACAGGTATTTCATACCGTTACAGGCTTTTTATTCGGGCACTAATCCCACGAAACCGATCAGAATCAAAATGCATAAATGCTTAATAGTAGTAATAATCATTATACCCTTCGGAAACGCCATATAAAAATGCGCCGGTAGTCACGATATTCACTACAATCCACAAAACGGTTAATACCAGCCCCAGTGCGGACAATACAATGCCCCAGACAGACATGGCTGATTTATATTTCTTATATCCTTTGATTGCAAATACCAGACCGGAAATACCGGTTGCCAATCCTATCAGATAATTAAAACTATAAATACAGGATACAATACCCAGTGCCAATCCCAATCCGGGCTGATAATCATCATCATCTGCCACAACCGGCTGATACTGATAAATGGATGCATAATCCCTTCCAAAGTAGTTATAATTTGCACATACCATATTCATGGTTTTGCAAAGTTTATACATAAAAATATAGGGACCGATTACAATAAAGGAACCCAAAACCGCCCAAAGCCAGAATGTGGCTGCTCCAAAATTGGTGCGGATGCCTCTTGCTCGCGCTTCATCTCCGATTCTTTCGCTAATCTGATGATTCCAGACAAACCCCATAATACCACATGTAATAGGCGCTAAAAGGAAATATACCAGACAATAATGCATGGTCTTTTTACCGTCTCTTGCACCGGCAATAAAGTCAATATCTTCTCCCAAATTGGTATAGAAAATAATGGGATAAATACCGCAGGTAACCACTGACAACAACACCAGTTTCCAGAAGTTTCTGTCCGTATCCATTTTTCTCATCTGATAATAGTTCATCGGCTGCTGGTACCCCTGCTGACCATAGGGGTTATAATAGTTTTGTCCATATCCGTTCTGCGCATAAGGATTTGGATTCTGCGCATACCCATTTTGTGCATAAGGATTGGTATTCTGTCCATAATTTCCCTGTGCATACGGATTCGGATTCTGGTTATAACCATTTTGTTGATTCTGATAATCCATCACAAT
>JAZNNL010000098.1:0-4083 GCA_045580245.1 Lachnospiraceae bacterium | reverse complement strand
GTAGCACAGAAAATCAAAGAAGCAAGAGAACAGGGTGACCTTTCCGAAAATGCAGAATATGATGCAGCGAAGGACGAGCAGAGAGATATCGAAGCCCGTATCGAAGAGCTGGAAAAAATCTTAAAGAATGCAGAAGTAGTGAATGAAGACGAAGTAGATTTGGACAAAATCAACATCGGTTGTAAAGTTAAGATTTTAGACATCGAATATAATGAGGAATTAGAATACAAGATTGTAGGCTCTACCGAAGCAAACAGCTTAAAAGGTAAAATCTCCAATGAAAGCCCTGTGGGTAAGGCGTTAATCGGTAAGAAACTGGGGGATACCGTAGAAGTAGAAACCCATGTAGGTGTATTGAAGTATAAGGTACTGGAGATTCAGAGAGCAAACTAAAGGAGCGGTAATCGTGGCAGATACACAGAACAAGAACGAACAGAACAATGCAGTACGGGAGCAGGATATCCATCAGCTCTTAAAAGTAAGAAGAGAAAAGCTGGCTAACTTGCAGGCGGCAGGCAAAGACCCTTTTCAGATTACAAAATATGATGTAACCCATCATAGCGCAGAAATCAAAGACAATTTTGAAACCTTAGAAGGACAGAAAGTACGTATTGCGGGCCGTATCATGCAGAAGCGTGTTATGGGTAAGGCATCTTTCTGCAACGTACAGGATTTGCAGGGCAATATCCAGTCCTATGTGGCAAGAGACAGTATCGGTGAAGAATCCTACGCAGATTTTAAGAAATATGATGTGGGTGATATTGTAGGTATCTACGGTGAAGTGTTTAAGACTAAAACCGGTGAAACCTCCGTTCATGCGGAAGAAGTCACTCTTTTAAGCAAGAGCTTACAGATTCTGCCTGAAAAGTATCACGGTCTGACCAATACCGATTTAAGATACCGTCAGAGATATACCGACCTGATTATGAACAGCGAAGTAAAGGATACCTTTATCAAGCGTTCCAAGATGATGAAGAGCATCCGTACTTTCTTAGACGGCCGTGGCTTTATGGAAGTGGAGACTCCCATGCTTGTGGCAAATGCAGGCGGTGCGGCAGCAAGACCTTTCGAAACCCACTTTAACGCACTGGATGAAGATGTAAAGCTTCGTATTTCTTTGGAACTTTACTTAAAGAGATTAATCGTAGGCGGTCTGGAAAGAGTATACGAAATCGGACGTGTATTCCGTAACGAAGGCGTAGATACCAGACACAACCCTGAATTTACCCTGATGGAACTTTATCAGGCATATACCGATTACTACGGCATGATGGAACTGACCGAGAGCATGTTCCGTTATCTGGCTGAAGAAGTGTGCGGTACCACTACCATTACTTATGGTCCTCACACCATCGACTTCAGCAAGCCTTTTGAAAGACTGACCATGATTGAGGCAGTTAAGAAATATGCCGGCGTAGACTTTGATGAGATTCCCGACACTGCAGCTGCAAAGAAGATTGCAGACGAAAAGCATGTGGAATATGAAGCTCGTCACGAAAAGGGTGACATCTTAAACCTCTTCTTCGAAGAATTTGTAGAAGAACACCTGATTCAGCCTACCTTTATCATGGATCATCCCGTGGAGATTTCTCCTCTTACCAAGCGTAAGCCGGACAAGCCTGACTATGTAGAACGTTTCGAGCTCTTTATCAACGGTTGGGAAATGTGTAACGCATACTCTGAGTTAAACGACCCTATCGACCAGAGAGAACGTTTCAAAGCCCAGGAAGCAGCTCTGGCAGCAGGCGACGACGAAGCAAACACCACCGACGAAGACTTCATGAACGCTTTGGAAATCGGTATGCCCCCTACAGGCGGTATCGGCTACGGTCTGGACAGATTGTGTATGTTACTTACCAATTCTCCTGCGATTAGGGATGTATTGTTGTTCCCTACAATGAAGAGTTTGGATAAATAAAACCTTTATTTATAAGGGGTTCAGCGTGTGGAAGTCAAAAATTGCGACCGATTTGCGACCAATTTATACATTTGAAGAGAACAAGCTTAAAATAGGACTTCATCTAATGTAAGTCCTATTTTTAATATAAAAGAGAGATAAATTTGAATTCTACGGAGGAATATATAGTTATGAAAAAATACAAGATTGCAGCGATACTTATGATTATTCATGGTGGTTTTATGGAACTTGGTGGAATTTTTGCAATGATACCAGCATTGCTCATAGGGACTGATAAATATGATATAGGGCAATATTTTGAATTTAAACTTCCGTACTTTCAAGATAATCTTTACATGATGATGGTCATGGGAGCAATATATGGAGTATTTAGACTTATCGGAGCAATAGGATTGTTGAAAAATAGAATGTGGGGATTAGTATTATCTGTAATAAACTGTGTTATTACAATTACATTGATGATGTTTTTGTTGCCTGCTGGAATTATGGATGGAATACTAGCAGGAAGTGCTTTGATATTAATCCTGATGCAGTATTTTGGTGATAAAAAAATAGTAGAATAAGATTACATTTTGGATTGATGATACTTTGTATCAAGTAAAAAGAACCGGAAATGGTTATGATATTTTTAGTTTGAATTAGTGGAGGAATAACAATGAAAAGCAGATTCGATTATTCTGATGGAGATTATTGTTTTGACATGGGAGGAGGAATGATGATGGACACCGAGGGAAATCTCATGCAAGATATGGGTGGAGGTATGGCTATAGATTTAGATTCGGGAGAATTACATATAATGGAGTTTGATGCTGATAGTGATGAGTAGTATTGCGTTTGGCATTAAAGATATGAAAATGTTTTAAAGGGTATCTCTTTGTCAGGTAAAGAATATAAAGCGGTTGAACATATATAGGGTTCAACCGCTTTATAGCAGTCACTTACAGGTCTTTTGGGATGATGCGAGATATCTGTGCTGTTTCGATAAAGTAACCTCAGCTTTACGATACATACCATGTTTCAAATCCGCCTGTTACAAATATTTTCGAACTTGCAATCTATCCAAAAAACGGAGAAGAATTTGTTTATCAAATTCTAATTTAGCTTGTGCTCGGGAAAGTGGTTGTGTGTTGGCAGTAGTGTGGAATGTGTTGACAGCAGGGGCTGAGATGTGCAATATTTTAAATGAAGTATGACAAAACGAGAAAGAGAAAACGATGTTAAGATACTATTTAATGATTGCCAAAAATTTATTTCCCTTTGCCGGTATGATAGGAAAGATGCGCAAGTTGGCAGCGGATGAAAACGCTACGGAAGAAATCTGTTATGAATATTTGCAGGATATTATCCGTTTTATGCAGAAAAAGGGACATACCCGTACCGAAGTGTATGGTGCAGAAAATCTTCCTAAAGAGGGTGGATATGTCATGTATCCGAATCATCAGGGAAAATATGATGCTTACGGAATCGTAGGTGCGCATGAAAAGCCCTGTACGGTGGTGATGGATAAAGCAAAATCTTATGATTTATTTATCAAAGAAGTTATCGATATGATAAAGGGGAAGCGTCTGGACAAAGAGGATGTCAAGCAGGCATTTACCATCATTATGGAGATGACGGAAGAGGTAATACAGGGCAGACGCTATATCATATTCCCGGAAGGTGAGTATGATAAAGAGAAGAAGAATACGTTGTGGGACTTTAAAGCCGGATGCTTTAAGGTATCCCAAAAGTCTAAGACACCTATTGTACCGGTAGCCATTATTGATTCCTATAAAGCGTGGAACAGTTCAACACTGAAAACCGTGACTACGCAGGTGCATTTTTTGAATCCCATTCCTTATGAGGAGTATAAGGATTTAAAAACCAATGCAATAGCAGCACTGGTAAAAGAACGGATACAGGAAAAAATAGAGGAAATTACGATGAATTAGATGAAATAGAGAGTCGGCCACCACCACGGTAGACCGGCTCTTTAAAAATCATTTTTTGGCTTTAAAAAATCATTTTTAGGGGCTGGTATTGAGGATTGAATGAAAAACTAAATGCAAGGTAAATTATGGCTGTTTTAAAAACATTCTTATTTGGGGCTATTTTCAGGCTTAAAACAGGTGTATAATAGCAGAAAACTGCTAGATATACTCTGTTTTGTTGCATGGCAAACAGGC